>JBJTSL010000449.1:0-13982 GCA_046076625.1 Allobrachymonas sp. | reverse complement strand
CGCCTGAATACCATTGCGCGCTAAATTCAGCAGCACCTGCTCCACCATGGTTCGGTCCACACGTACCGCAGGTGCATTTTCCACACCTAGCAGCAGCACCCGCACATTCAGTTTGCGCGCTTGCAGTTGCACCAGTGGCATCACGGCATCCAGCAAAGTCTGCGGCCGCACATCCTCATGTTTGCTCTCGCGTCGGCGCACGAAATCATGCACAGACTTGATCACCTTGCCTGCGCGCTCGGCCTGCTGCGCGATGCGGGACAGGGCATGCGAGACTTCCTGCGGCGGCAGATTAGGCGTATTGCCAAGCATATTTGCCGTACCCGTGGCATAGCTGGAAATCGCGGCCAAGGGTTGGTTGAGCTCATGGCTGAGCAGCGAAGCCATCTCGCCCATGGTGGCCAAACGTGCGCTGGCCTGCATGCGTTCCTGAGAGGCGCGCGAGACTTCTTCCATTCGACGCTGTTCACTGATGTCCACAATCGCGCTCATCCAGCCCGTCTGCTGACCCAAGGCATCAATCAAGGGTGCTTCAAACACCAGCACAGAAAACCGCGAACCGTCTTTGCGAAGGAACATTGACTCATAACCCTCGCGCGCCGGAGAATTGCTGGACAGGCGAATGGCTTGGCGCTGTTGGTATTCGTCGACCAACTCCGGTGGCCAATAGGGCATGGGAGCTTTGCAGCCAACCAGCTCCGGGGCTTCAAAACCCGTCATCGCACAGAAAGCCGGGTTGACATAGCGAATTTGCCCCTGCATGTCGCGGGCGCGCAAACCCGTCACCAAAGAGTCTTCCATGGCCTTGCGAAAGGCCAAAGCCTCAGCCAACTCGCGCTCGGCTTTCAGACGGCGGTTGATATCTCGTCCCAGCAAACCCAAGACCCCCAGCAGAGAGATCGACATCAAAGCCACAACAGCAGTGAGAATGTTGGGAAACAGCACCGGCGCAATCCGCCAACTGTCCACCCGCATCATCAAGGTATTGCCTGGCAAATCCAGCAGTTGGTAGCCACTGAACATACGGCCGCCGCGCTGGGCAATGCCTTGAATCGCCAAGCGCGTGCCATCAGGCTCGGTGAAAGACACTTCCTGCCCACGCCGCACATCGGCACTGACCATTTCTGCAATCAAAGGCTGCAAGCCATAAACTGCCACGATATAGCCCAAATGCTGGCCTGCCTCAAACAAGGGCAAACAGACCTCCATCAGTTCAAGGCCGTGGCTGGTGGTGATGGGCGAGAAATGACTGGGTGCATACACGGGCCCACTGGCGCGGCGTGCCCGCTCGCAGGCCAATTGCAGATCGCCAAAAGGCAGGTCGCGCGGGCTCAGTGCTAGGCTGCTGGGCACAGTGACCAAAAAAGGACTTTGCGCGGCTGCCTTCAACCGAAAATCGCTGCCACGCCACTCCAGCCTTGCAATTTCGCGGCGGCTGCGCAGCAACTCCGCAGCATCAGCGGGCCATTGGGCGGCTGTGGTGCGCAAGGCTTGCAGGCTTTGGATATTGCGCGTGAGTCCTGCGCGGATGTCGCTGGCCACATTCTGCGCATCGCGTTCGGCGCGGTATTGCACCTGATCAGCCTCATAGCGACCCGCCAACCAAACCAAGGTGGCCAAGAGACCCGTGACCAAGAGCAACAAGGCCAGCCACAAGGCCCGTCTTCGCGTGAGCAGTTTCATGGGCTTGACGGAACTCGGCGATGTCGCAGAGCAGGCAGTTGCTCGCGACGCGTTTGCATTTGTGACCATTCAAGTTCTGCCACCACAGCGCCCGCTCCAGTGGCCTGCTGCGCCAATACCGTACCCCACGCATCGACAACCATGGACTGTCCCCATGTACGCCGCCCATTGGCATGCTGGCCGCCTTGCGCTGGAGCGATCACATAGGCTTGGTTTTCAATCGCACGCGTGCGCAGCAGCAATTCCCAATGCGCTTGGCCAGTGGTATGGGTTAATGCGCTGGGTACGAGCAGCACATCGGCTGCGAGCTCACGGTACAGCTCAGGAAAGCGCAGGTCGTAGCAGACGGACAGACCGACCCGCCATGTGTGACCATCGCGCGAAGGCAGATCAAAAGCTACGCTGTGCTGGCCAGCGCACAGCACGCGTGACTCGTCGTAGCGTTCTGGGCCGTGGGCAAAAGAAAACAGATGCATTTTGTCGTACCGGGCAACCTGTCGGCCTTGCGGGTTGTAGACCAAACAACTGTTGAAGACACGGTCTCTTTCTGAGCTCTTCAAGGGTAAGGTGCCCGCCACCAGCCAAACGCCGTGTTGGCGAGCTGCCTGCGCCAATGCGCTTTGCGTCGGGCCGTCACCTTCGTTTTCTGCAATCGTCAATTTGTCGGTGTCTCGTGCTCCGAGCAAGCAAAAATACTCAGGCAGCGCCAGCAGCTCACAGCCTTGGCCTGCAGCATCAGCGATCAGATCTAGAGCATCTTGGAGATTGCCTGGCAGCTCCATTCCAGAAACCATTTGTAGCGCGGCCACTTTCATTTTTTTGCCTCAGCATCGGTTGCGGCGGTGGGCGCTGGCGTGGAGGCGGGTGCTGGCGTGCTGTTGCGTTTGACGCGCTGGATCTGCGGATCACTCCAACTGCCCACCACAAGGAACTCTTGAGTGGCCGCTTCAATCACTGGGCGACGCAAGACCAGTTGTGCCAAAAACGTGCCAATGCCAATCGCAGGGTTGATCGCTGTAGCCACCAAGGAGGCAGTGCCCGCATTGATTTCTGGCACCACGACCACTTTCAAATCTTGCGTTTCGCGGGCGATGTTGGCATTGCCTTCCATCAAAACAGCGGCATTCACGCCTTTCATCTGCAGATTGTTGGTGTAGGCTAAGCCTTGGTCTATCTTCACATCACCGCGAATGAAATCGAACTGGAAACCTTCAGAGAATACGTCTTTGAAATCCAAAGCCAGGCGGCGGGGCAAAGACTGCAAACTGAGCACCCCCAGCAGCTTGGCGAGGCCCGGATCGGCTTTGAGAAACTGGCCGCCTTCAATATTGACATTGAAGCCGCCTCCCAAACTCGGGTAATCCAAGGCCCAAGGTGCGCCCAACCACGCAATCGTGCCCTCCATGCGGCCCTTGCCGCGCGCAATCACCTTGTCTTGCCCAAAGCGCTTGAGCAGCTCGCCGCTGTCGGCAATGTCCAGCTTGAAATTCAGTGCAGTGCGCCGGCGCTCATTGCGTGCAACCCGCGGCCCAGACGAGGCTGCACCCAACAACGCCCAATTCCCACTGGCGTTGAACTGCGCTTCTGGCAAGCTTAAACTCAAGCGCGAAAGCCGCCATTCGCGCACGCCCCCGCTGTCGCGGTTTTGTGCTTCGAGCTCCACCCGCCCCAAGCGCCGGCCACGCAACTCCAAGTCTTCCACGATGACATCCAGTGCTGGAATGGCTGTGGGCTGTTGATCCAAGGTATTTTCAATATCCGTGACTTCAGAGGCCGCCAAGGACAAGCGCGCCAAGCGCGCATACACGCGGCCGGGGTTGTTGGCGCTGGGCTGACGGTATTCCAAATAACCGTTCATCTCGCGTGCATCAAGGTTGGCGCGCCAAGTCAAATCATCTCGTGAGCCACCGACCACAACGTTATTCAGTACACGACCCTGCACCGTGAGCTCGCGTGCCCGCACAGACATGATTGAGGGCAAATAACCCAGCGTCTCATTGCTCAGACCCGTACTTGCAGAAGCAGCCCCGCCGCGCGTACTCACGCTGGACAGTAGTTTTTCCCAAGCATCGATATTCAGTTGCGCAAAGTTGATGTTGGCCGCAACGCCAGGCTCATCGTTGGCCGCGATGGCTTCGCCAGAAGACAATCCCACACCGATACGGCCTTTCAGAACAATCGGTGTAGGGGAGGAAACATCGCGCCAATAATTCACCGTGGCCAAGCTGCCCAGATCCAGTGTGATTTGATCTTGCAGCCTGCGCCCCTCGGCCAGAGACTCTCGCACCAGCGAGTTGTCATAGCGCATAGGTAGCACAGCCTCCGCCACCTTCGTCAATGGCTGAGGCAAATTCAAGGCTAAACCTTGCAAATTGCTGCTCACGGCAATCTCCGGGATACCGCGACGGATATTCAAACTCATCACATAAGCCGCACTGCCGCTGGCTTGCTGAGCCAAACCCGACATCAGGCCAAGCTCCTTGACTGCACGCAAGCCTTCCGCCGTGGCGATGCCTTGGGCGCGAAGCGCGACTGACACATCATTGAGCCCCGCGCCCGGCCGGCTGGCCGCCTCGAGTCGCAGGTCGCCTCCCAAAGCGCGTGCCGTTGCATCGCGAACGGTAAAGCCACGCTCATTGAAAAGGATGAGGCCGCGCGCTTGCTGGAGGATGGGCGTTTGCGCGGAGTATTGCAAATCATTGCCAGGCAAAGTCACCGTGCCCTGCACTCTGCTGCGTGAGAGGTCTTCAATGGGCAACAGCAAGCGCAGCTTGGCATCCGCCTGGCCTGTGGCGGTCGTTTGTGCGAGGGCTTTGCTGCTCATCTCCGACAGCGGTGAGCTGTTGACGATACTTAGCAAATCTGTTGCGCTGCTCTTGGCATCGGCCTGAATTTGCACCACCTGTTTTTGTGCCAAATCAGGAATCAACGCCTCGACCTTGCTCAACTGCACGCTGGGAGCACCGGCGATGCGAGCTGTCGCGCCTTTGACGGCCAAGGATTGCCGCTCAAACACCAGTTCACCATTGATCTGCGTGAGCGCAGGCCAAGGCAAGCTACCCTTTGCCAAAAAGCTTTTGGGCACGTAATCGAGCACCGCACCGCTGACCTGTGCTGCAATTCGGAATTCGCCTTGCGCGGGGTCGGCAAAAGGCATGTCAAACAAATCGCCCTTGATTTTGAAGCTGCCATTGCTGGCTTTGCCTTGCAACACTGCATCACGCACATAGTGGCGCGCGTCTTTGACCACGGACAATGGCAGGTAGCGATGCACCTGCGTGCCGTCAGCGCGCGCAATCGTGCCTTGCAGATCCAAAATGCCAGGGAAGCGTGATTTAGCGTGGCTCTTGACAGGATCGGCGGTTTGCCAGCGTGCGCGAGCTTCAAGCTGCGTATCTGCATTGCTTAACTTGAGGTTGGTCAACTGCACCTGCCAATGCGGACCATCGAGTTGCCACGCAATCTCGGTGCTCAGTTGATCCAGTGACACGGTAGGCTCTTCGAAAACACCGGGCAAGCTGATGCTGCCGCGCTCGATGCGCATATGTGCTTGGCCTCTTTTTTCGTCGAGCTTGAAATCGAGCTGTGCATTGCTGATGCCCGGATGCCATCGTGCAGTCGCCGTGCTGTTACTCGGGGCGCTGCTGGCTTGAGCGCTGGAATTGACGGAAATACCTTGCGTGCTGCCTTCCACCGTGTATTGGCGGGGCTGCTCCAATGGCCCGAGCCAAGTGGCGTGCAAGCGTTGCACCAAACCGCGTGGCTGTAAGGCAGCCAGCCAACGATGCGCCACCGCATCAAGCGGCAGGCGATCGGTGATTTGCGCTAGGGCTGCCATGTCTAATTGATCGGCCTTGAACTCGCCCCGCGAGGCGGCTGCATCGTTGCGTTGAGACAGGTTGAAACTCACATTGCCGCCTGGCCACTTCAATCCGTCTTTGAGTTCAAACCCCAAACGCTCCGTACGCAGCCCTAGGCTGTTCGCCGTGGCTGAAAAAGCAAAGCGCCCGGTGAGGCTGTGCATAGCCAGTGCTTGCAGATCTTGGCGCAGGCGCACGTCCACATCGGCCAGCGCCAAATCTGCCGTCACTTCGCGTATTTCCCCGCGCTGTAGGGCGAGCCAACCGCGTACCGCACCCCGGCCTTGGCTGATGTCAATGCCGATCGTTGCATAACGCTTGAGCTCCTGAACATCGACCAACGGCAACTCGGCATGCAATTGCCCCTCCCAAGTGCGCCAGTTCCCCGGATGCTGCGCCAGCAAGGGGCTGCGGAAATCGCCTGACGCGCGAAAGCGCTCGCCCCAAGCCGGCGGGGGCGTGGCTTCGACCCTCATGGCATGCCGCCGCCCACTGTTTCTTACAACAATATCCACTTGGCTAAGAGACAAAGGGGGCGCGTCGCGCATGGCATCACTCCAGCGCACTGTGCCAGAGCGAATCACCAATTCCGTTTGCGAGAACAACCAATCCGCGCCGATATGCGTGTCTTCTGAAGTCGTTTGGCCCGACACATCCAAGCCTGCCACTGTGATACGCCCTGCCTTGTCACGCGAAATGGCCAGCTCGGGCCGATCAATCAGCAATTGCTCAAAGCCGAAATCCAGCAAAGATTGTGGCGACACGGTGGCAGTGACGGTGTTCAAGACCAAAGCATTGCGTCTCTGCGTGTCCAGCAAACGCACCTGCGTCATTTCAAACGTGGGCATGAAGCCTTGCACATGCGCGGAAATGCTGCCAATGCGTAGTGGAACGCCCAGCGCACTGCTGAGCCTATTTTCCAGCATCGGGCGGAATTCGCCGATTCGCGGCACAATCAGGACGTAAATCGCCAGCCAAGCCAGCGCGATCAACACCGCCAGCCCAGCGCTGGCCCACCACAGCAGCGATGCCAACCGGCTTAGCCATCGCAGCCTGCGGGAGACCGGTGTTGGATCGCTAGTGGAGGGGGTGGACGACACGATGAGAAGCAGTACTTAAAATGCAGGACGGTGACAACGCGATTATGACGGGCCAAACCTTGGGGCTACCGGGGTTTGGGCGCAAAGCCGTCACGATCCATGGCGCGATCGCAAAATCTTGGAGTAGCCAAGCGCCATCAAGTTTCTCGCGCTATGCCAGTCGCGTGCGCCGCCGCTATGCGGCTGAGCTTTCCCTGCTTTCAGCAGGTGCGCCCGGCACCGCCGCACTCAAGAATTGTTACGCGGCTTTGCGTGCGAGTCATGATGTGTCATCAAGTTTGCGCATCACGCGGGCGCTGGCAATGGAGCGCTTGATCACGCTGGATTGCGACCAACACGCCGATTTGGCGACCATCACAGGCTGCATCACCGAATTGGCCGAATTGTCTTTACAACTGGCCTTGAAAGAAGTGCATGCGCAGATTTGCGAGTTGCATGGCGCGCCATCAGATTCGCAAGGCCAGCCCAGTGAGCTTTGGATTCTGGGCATGGGCAAACTGGGTGCGCGCGAGCTCAATGTTTCTAGCGACATCGATTTGATCTTCGTGTTTTCGCAAGACGGGCAAACGACGGGTCTGGGCGATGGCGCACGTGGCAGCGTTAGCAACCAAGAGTTTTTCCAAAAAGTGGTGCGCGGGGTTTGCCAACTGCTGGCTGATGTCAGCGAGCATGGCTTTGTGTTTCGTGTGGACTTGGCGCTGCGCCCGCATGGCAATTCGGGCCCGAGCGCTGTATCGTTGGCGGCTCTAGAAGACTATTTTCTGGTTTCGGGCCGCGAGTGGGAGCGCTTTGCTTGGCTCAAAAGCCGAGTGGTAGCGCATACTGGCTCAGCCGAGGCAGCGCATGCAGTGCGTGAGGCCGTGCGACCTTTTGTGTACCGGCGGTATTTGGATTACGGCGTGTTTGAGTCACTGCGCCAGCTCCACAGCCAAATCCGGGATCATGCCAACAAGCGCGCCGCAGGGCGGCCAGAGCGTGCCAACGATGTGAAGCTGTCACGTGGCGGCATTCGCGAGTTGGAATTTATCGTCCAACTCTTGCAAGTGGTGCGCGGCGGACAATTTCCAGAGCTGTGCACCCGGCCCACGCTCAAAGCCTTGCCGCGCTTGGCCGCGGCGGGCTTAATGCCAGCGGCGATGGCGCAGGTTTTGAGCGAAGCCTATGTCTTTTTACGTCGCACAGAGCACCGAATCCAGTATTTGGATGACCAACAAACCCATCTCTTGCCCACCCAAGACGCAGATTGCGCTTGGTTATCGAACAGCATGGGTTACCAAGACTGCTGTGGCTTTTTGAGCGCACTGGATGCACATCGGGAAGTGATCGCGAGTGAGTTTGACAAGTTGCTCGGACAAGACAAAGCTTGCAAAGGCTGTGGTGGCAACACCAACACGGGTGAGCAAGCTTTCGCAGATCTACCCCCTGCATTGCGCGAGCGCGTGACGCAATGGTTGGAGCATCCACGCTTGCAAACTTTGCGTGAAGACTCACGCCAGCGCCTAGGCCGCCTAGTGCAGCGCACCGCGCAATGGCTGCGCGAAGGCACGGTGAGCGAAGTTGCGGCCTTGAGACTGGCCGATTGGCTGGAGCCTTTGCTGCGTCGCGAAGCCTATTTGGCTTTGCTGCTGGAGCGCCCTGCGGTGCACGAGCGGCTGTTGCGTGTGCTGGGCGCAGCGCGCTGGCCCCAGCGTTATTTGATGCAGCATCCGGGCGTGATCGATGAACTGGCCAGCGAGAGTTTGCTCGCTGAACGTTTTGATGCCGTGCAGTTTGAAGCAGAGTTGGCCACGCGCCGAACCGCTTTGCAGGTGAGTCGGCAAGAAGATGAAGAAAGCCTGATGGCTTTGCTGCGGCGTGCCCAGCATGCTGAAGTGTTCCGCATCCTGGTGCGCGATCTGGAGCAGCGCATTACGGTGGAGCAAGTAGCCGATGATTTGAGCGCCTTGGCCGACAGCATTTTGCGCACCACCCTGCAATGGGCATGGCAGCATTTCAAAGAGCGCCACACAGAAGTACCTGGCATCGCTTTGATTGCCTATGGCAAGCTCGGTGGCAAAGAGCTAGGCTATGGCAGTGATCTGGATATCGTGTGCCTCTATGACGATGCGCATGAGCAGGCCGCGCCGCTGTATGCCAAATTGGTTCGCAAACTGATCACTTGGCTGTCTACCAAAACCGCGCAAGGCGATTTGTACGACATTGACACTGCGCTGCGACCCAATGGCAGCGCCGGATTGCTCGTTACCTCAATGGAGGCGTTTGAAAACTACCAAACCCAGCGCGGCAGCAATACGGCTTGGACTTGGGAGCACCAAGCCATGACGCGTGCGCGTTGCGTCTGGGCCGCGCCCGAGTTGGCAGTGCGCTTTGAGCAAGTTCGCCAGCAGGTGATCACGGCAGAGCGGGATGCAGCAGCACTCAAGTCAGAAATTTTGGCGATGCGCTCGCGCGTGGCGCAGGCGCATCGTGTGCCAGCTGATCGTTTTGATGTCAAACACAGCCCCGGCGGTATGGTCGATGTGGAGTTTGCGGTGCAGTATCTGGTGCTCGCGCACGCGAAACAGCACCCAAGCCTACGAGCCAACAGTGGCAACATTGCGCTGCTCAAAGCCGCACAAGTGGCGGGCTTGCTTCCCACTCCTGTGGGCGAACAGGCAGCGGATGCCTACCGCCAGATGCGTCGCGCCCAACATTTAGCGCGCTTGGATGAGCAAACCCCGCAGTTGCCGCAAGACCAGCTCACCCATGAAAAAAGCGCCACGAAGGCGCTTTGGACTCATGTGCTGGGCTGAGGCCTTAGGCCAAAAACACCGCGATAAACGCCAGCAAAAACATCAGCACGCCACCCACAACAGGCAGCACCACGGGCATCAAAGGCACAATCGCCTCCACCGCGTCTTGCGGCTCGTGGTGATCGGCAGAGTGTTGGGGGGCAGACATGGTGAAACCTCATCAAAGTTTGGAAATTGGAGCTATTTTAGCGCCTGAGCCATGATTCACCGCGTTCAGGGCTTGCTCAGCGGCTAATTTCGAAGCGTTTTAGGTAGTTCGCCGGCATAAAATCTGCGTAAATTGCTATTATTTTCATGGCAAACAAAGCTGCGAGATACACAGAAAACAGGCCGCTTTCAGCCTTTCAACCAGCCTCGCTTTCTGAAATACCACATCGGCGCGACCGCAGAGGCAATCATCAGCAGCAAAGCCGCCGGGTAACCCCAAGCCACTTGCAGCTCGGGCATGTGGGCGAAGTTCATGCCGTAGATGCTCGCAATCAAGGTGGGCGGCAGCAGGCAAACGCTGGCCACTGAGAAGATTTTGATGATCTTGTTCTGGTTGATGTTGATGAAACCAACCACCGCATCCATCAAGAAGTTGATCTTGTCAAACAGGAAAGCGGTGTGCGAATCAAGTGAATCAATGTCGCGCAAAATTTGCCGTGCTTCGCTGAATTGCTCAGCAGAAAGCATTTTGCTGCGCATCATGAAAGACAGGGCGCGGCGCGTGTCCATCATGTTGCGGCGGATGCGGCCATTCAAGTCTTCTTGGCGCGCAATTTTGGCCAGCACTTCGCCGGCCAGTTCGTCCGTTACATCGCCTTTGAGCACCTGGGCGCTGGCAATTTCCAGCTCGTCGTGAATACCCTCCAACGCATCTGCGCAATATTCGGCATCTGCGTCATACAGCTTGAGCAGCACCTCGCGTGCATCCTCAATCAGGCCGGGCATGCGCCGCGCGCGCAGGCGCAGCAGGCGGAATATGGGAATGTCCTCATCGTGAATTGAAAACAGCACCCCCTTGCTTTTGAGCTCTGCATTGTTCAGATTCAAAATGAAGGCTACGCGCTCAGTGCGTGATTCTTCATCGTCCACCAAAAAGTCCGAGCGAATGTGCAGATCGCCATTGTCGGCTTCATAAAAGCGCGCCGACTCTTCAATGTCCTCATCCATCGCATCATCAGGGATGGACAGGCCGTAGTGTTGTTTGATCCACGCCTTTTCTTCGGGAGTGGGCGACTCCAAATCCACCCAAATCGGCTGGAATTTGGCGAGTTCTTCGAGCGACTCGATCTCTTCTTGGAAGAGGCGGCCATTAGCGAGCGTGAAAATGTTGAGCATGGTGCAGGCTCCAACGTAAGGAATAACGGGAAGTGTGATTGGCGCTTCCCGTGCCTGCGTGGTCTAGCCCACAAGAGCAGGGAAGCTACCAACTGGGGCAGGTGTCCAAGGGATTGCTCCGAAATGAAGATGGCGCGATTATCTTCTGAAATCTCTTCCCATACGCGCCCCGGGTGGCAAACACGCCACACTCCTGCAAACTCTGCTCGTGCATATGCGACATGAAATTCGAGGGTTAACCCGATAAAATCACTTGTTCAAAACCGCTTTTGTCTTTACAGTTCATCCATTGCAGCTGTTTTGCGACCCAAACGCGCTGCTCTGGCAACCAGCCATGATTAGCAATCCGCTGCACCTGCCCACCCGGCTGAATACAGCTTTGAGAGCTACATCAACACCCGTGTGCTGGCCGAAGGCTTGGAGCGCGCGGGCCGCGAGGTGACACGTGGCAAGCTGCAAGCGGCTATGGCCAGTGTGCGCAACCACGATTTGGGTGGTTTCATCGTCAACTATCAAGCCGCACCTTATGTGGGTAGCAAGTTTGTGGACTTGGGCGTGATGGGTGCGGGTGGCCGCTTTATCGGCTAAAGACTCGCCAAGCGTTGCTTGTCGCCTCGATAATCGCAGCATGACATATCCTCGCGTGCTGCGAATTTTTTATGGGCTCTTGGTGGGCGTTTGTGCTGGCGTCAGCGCATTCGCGCAGTCCTTGCCTAAGGAAGTACTGATACCGCTGGCGCATGCTGGCGTGCCAGCCAGCGCCATCAGCGTTGTGGTGCAGGCGCTGCCGGCGAACACCTCGCCCACGGCGACGCTGGCCGTGCCCAAGATCTGGCATCGTGCTGATGTCAGCATGAATCCCGCCTCGGTGATGAAGCTCATCACCACCTATGCCGCGCTGGACACGCTGGGCGCAGACTTTACCTGGAAAAACCGCGTCTATATCGACGGCACTCTGGACAATGGCGTACTCACCGGCAACCTGATCTTGCGCGGCAGCGGTGACCCTAAATTCGTTCTGGAGCGTATTGACGATCTGTTCAAGCAGGTTCAGGCACGCGGCGTGCGCGAGGTGCGCGGGGATATCTTGCTGGATCGGCAGGTCTTTGATGTGCCCGACAAAAACCCTGCGGACTTTGATGATGAGCCCTTTCGACCCTACAACGCCGTGCCCGATGGCTTGTTGATCAACTTCAAATCGCTCATTTTCAGTTTTCTACCCGATGTGGCCAACAAACGCGTGATCGTAAAAAGTGAACCGCCCATCGCCCGTGTGGCGATTCCAGCGGAGGTGATGCCCTCGTATGGGCCGTGCGGAGATTGGCGCGGCGCTTTGCAGGGCGATTTCTCCAACGCCGAGCGTGTGGGCTTTTCAGGCCGCTATGCGCTGGCCTGTGGTGAGCGCACTTGGCCCGTGGCGTATGTAGCACCGCGCCAGTATGCGGCTCGGGTGATCGAGGCGATGTGGCTGACCAGCGGCGGCAAGCTGTCTGGCCAAGTGCGTGAAGATGTCACGCCGCGCAGTGCCCGTTTGTTGCTCAGTGCGGACTCTTTGCCACTGGCAGAGATCGTGGCCGATGTGAACAAGTTTTCCAACAATGTGATGGCGCAGCAGGTCTTTCTCACCCTGTCCAACCAGCTGCCCCACCCCGGTCGGCAGGGCAGTTTTGAGGCATCGCAGCGCCAGATTGCCGCGTGGTGGAGAAAAACCGTGAGCCCAGCAGCGCCCCTTGTGCTGGAAAACGGCTCTGGCCTTTCGCGCAAAGAGCGCGCCAGCGCCGCTGCCCTGAACAACCTGCTGTTGCACGCCGCTGCCGGTCCGCATGCCGCTGTGTTTGCCAATTCCATGGGAATTGCCGGCGTGGATGGTACGGTCTCCCGCATGCGAGACCGCAACCCCGCCTCGCCCGCGATTGGCAACGCCCAGCTCAAAACCGGAACGCTGCGCGATGTGGCCGCCATTGCCGGCTATGCGGGCAAAGCTGGCGGGCAGCGTTACAGCATTGTCGCCATCATCAACCATCCCAATGCGCCCGCCGCCCGCCCCGCGCTCGATGCGCTGGTGGAGTGGGTGATGCAGGTCAAGTGAGGTGCCGCATCAATGGAACGGTTGATTTTCATGTGAAATCCGCTATTCCCCGGCATAAAACCTGCATAAAATGCTCATCTTTTAATAGCAAATTGATTCGTCATGATCGACCTCATCGGCTATATCGCAGCCTGCTTCACCACGCTGAGCTTCATCCCTCAAGCGCTTAAAACCTTCCGCACCCGAGACGTGAGCGGCATTTCCTTGGGAATGTACAGCGCCTTCACAATCGGCGTCGCACTCTGGCTAGCCTACGGTATTTTGCTCAAAGCTTGGCCCATCATTCTTGCCAATGCCATCACGCTCAGCTTGGCATTGAGTATTGTGTGGATGAAGTTGCGATACCGAAAGGCATCAAAACTGTCATAAGGATCAAAGAAATCAGGCCAACGCTGCCTCAATATCAGCACTCAATTTACTCGGTGCATCCTGCGGCGCATAGCGTTTGATCACCTGTCCATCACGGCCGATGAGGAATTTGGTGAAATTCCATTTGATGGCTTTGCTGCCCAGCAGGCCGGGCGCTTGCTCGCACAACCATTGGTACAGTGGTGTGGCCTGTGCGCCGTTGACGTCGACTTTGGCCATGAGTGGGAAACTCACGCCGAAGTTGAGCTCGCAAAACGAGGCGATTTCTTCATTGCTACCCGATTCTTGTGCGCCAAACTGGTTGCAAGGAAAGCCGAGCACCACCAAGCCTTGCGGGCCGTATTGCTCGTGCAGCTCTTGCAAACCTTTGTATTGCGGCGTGAAACCGCAGCCGCTGGCGGTGTTGATGATCAACAGCGGTTTACCTTTGAACTTTTTGAGTGCAACCTTCTTGCCTGAGATGTCGAGTGCATCAAAATCGAAGGCGCTGGCGGGGCCGGGCATGTTGATTCCTTAGGTGTCAGTCGGGCATTTGTGCACACCATTGTGAACGGAAATGCACTAAATGTTTAAAAAAACGGGGTTTTGACCGGTTGGAAGATGATTTAGCTGGTCAAGCTTAGGACAGTTCTATAAAATTTCATCTGAGATGAGTACTTAAGTTTGAACAAAAGACCTTTGTTCTCATAGGTTTAACGCACATTCATTTGTTTCTCATGAACATGGCGCGCACAGGAAAGCACAGGAGACGTGGGCTATGAGCCAA
>JBJTSL010000448.1:0-2467 GCA_046076625.1 Allobrachymonas sp. | reverse complement strand
ACACGCCGCCCCAGCAGCGCATGAATCACCATCATGATCTGGTGGCACATGGCTTGAAGCTCGCCGTGAGCCAAGACAAAGCCGTGGGCGGCGGCCTAGGCCGCCCCAGCGGCCCACGCCGCCGCAGCTTTGACCGTTTGAAGCGCTATTGCGAGCAACAGGAGCAAACCCTGTTTCAAGATGAAGAGCTGGTCAAAGCGGTGGACGATATGTATCAGCACCCCTTGCTCGAATCAGCCTCTGATTTGCTCATGCGATTGTTGCGCAGCGACGTGAGCGACGAAGAGCTGGCCAATGCCGTGAAAAGTCTGCGCGAAGAAGGCCGCCTCACTTACACGGAAGACGATGCCAAGCTGCGCGAGCCGCGCGTCGTTTGCTCCATGGGGCTTATCCCCAACTGATAATTCGCCATGGCCCAACTCGATTTCCTCGCCTTTGAAAAGCACCTCAAGGCTTTTGACTTTCCCACCCTGTTCGTTAACGTGCTCGGTTGGAACCATGCGCCCGCTGGCCGCGCGTGGGTGGCTGCGAGCTTGGGCGAGGGTGAGCAAGAGTTGCATTTCTCGCAGCGCTTGGTCGCTGAGCTGGGCGGGGTGGTGGCGCTGCAAATTTGCCTCGATGGCTGGCCTGACGAAAGCGAGCGCCTGCGTATTTGGAAGCACGTGAGTAAGAGCTATGCTGAAAACCTGCTGATCTACACCGACCGACAGGACAAACCGCGCCAGAGTCTGTGGTATTGGGTCAAAAAAGACAAAAACCCCGAGACAGGAAAGCCCCGCCTAATCGCGCGGCGCCATGAATACTTTGCCGGCCAGCCAGTTGACCTCTTTGCCAGCAAGCTCCAAGCCATGGTGGTCGAACTCTCAGAGCTGGATGGCCACGGGCGGCTTTCCGTGCTGGAGGCTGCGCGGCGCATTGCCAATGCGCTGGATGTTGATAAAACCACCAAGAAATTCTTCAAAGCCTACCAAGAGCAGCATCTGGCGCTGCTCGATCACATCGAAGGCATTGCCAATGAGCGCGATAAGCGCTGGTATGCCAGCGTGCTGCTCAATCGGCTCATGTTCGTCTGGTTTCTGCAAAAGAAGGGTTTTTTGAGCCAAACCGGCTTCCAGCTGGCGGATTATCTGCGCGAGGCACTATCAAAATCAGAGCGATTAGGAGTGGATCAATTTTTCGCGGTCTTCCTCAAAGCCCTGTTTTTTGAAGCCTTTGCCAAGCCTGAAAGTGAGCGCAGCAAAGAAGCGCGTGAGCTCACAGGCAAGATTCCGTATCTCAACGGCGGCCTCTTTTTGCCCCACAAGCTAGAGCAAGATGAAAGTGGCAATTTGCGCGTCGGCATCACGCTGCGCGTGAAAGATGCCGCCTTCAAAGGCATTTTTGATCTGTTTGCCAGCTTCACTTGGCATTTAGACGACACGCCCGGCGGCAGCGCCGATGAGATCAACCCCGATGTGCTGGGCTACATCTTTGAGAAATACATCAACCAAAAAGCCTTCGGCGCGTACTACACCCGCCCTGAGATCACGGGCTATTTGGCGCAGCAAAGCATTGAAAAGCTGATTCTGGAGCGCATTGCCGAGCCTGCCATACCTGAGCTCAAACTCAAAGAAATCAAGTTTGATTCCGTGCCCGAGCTGCTTGCCCGCATGGATGCGCGCACGGCGCTCAAACTGGTCAACGAAGTGCTGCCCAGCATCACGATTTTGGATCCAGCCGTCGGCTCAGGCGCTTTCCTCGTGGCAGCGCTCAAAACCCTCATCAACGTGTATTACGCCGTGGTTGGCCGCGCCCAGATGGAGGCCAGCGCCGAGCTGAAAAGCTGGCTCGATGGCATCCAGAAAAACCATGCCAGCGTGTATTACTACATTAAGCGCCGCATCGTCACAGACAACCTCTATGGCGTAGACATCATGGAAGAAGCCTGCGAGATTGCCAAATTGCGACTTTTCCTCGCCATGGTCAGCAGCGTGCGCAAGGTAGAAGATTTGGAGCCCTTGCCCAATATCGATTTCAACATCTTGCCCGGCAATTCTTTGGTGGGCTTGATGCGGGTGGATAGTTCGCGCTTCGACAGCAAAAACCAAGGCATGACGCAAATGAGCCTGTTTGCAGAGGCTAAGCCTCGCTCATTCGCCCAACTGCTGACAGACAAAAACCGCAGCCTCGACACCTACCGCCACAGCGCAGAAATGCTCGGCCAAGACGTGGACTTGGGCAAACTGCGCAATCAAATTGACGCGGAATTCAAAGACGCCAGCGCCGTGATGAATGAAATGCTGCGCGATGAATTTGAAAAAGCCGGCGTGAGATTCGAGCAAGCCACTTGGGACGCGAAGGAAAAAGACCTTGGCAAACCCATTAAACGTACCATCGAGCGGCCAGACATTGACGCGCAAACCCCTTTTCACTGGGGCTATGTGTTTGACAAGATCATGCAAGAGCGCGGCGGCTTTGACATTATTTT
>JBJTSL010000447.1:0-2259 GCA_046076625.1 Allobrachymonas sp. | reverse complement strand
CAAAACCATTCGCGATGGCATGGCGCAAAGTCAACGTACTCGCGCTCAAGGTGCGGTCGATACGATCCTCACCAACGCCCTCATCATTGATCACTGGGGCATCGTCAAAGCAGACATTGGTTTGAAAGATGGCCGTATCGTGAAAATCGGCAAAGGTGGCAATCCTGATACTCAGCCCGGCATCGACATCATCATCGGCCCCGGCACAGAAGTCATCGCTTGCGAAGGCATGATCGTCACGCCCGGCGGTATTGATACGCATATTCACTTCATCTGCCCTCAGCAAATCGAAGAAGCACTGTCCAGCGGCATCACCACCATGATCGGCGGCGGCACAGGCCCAGCGACAGGCACATTTGCCACGACCTGCACGCCGGGCCCTTGGCATATCGAGCGCATGCTGCAAGCGGCTGACGCTTTTCCGATGAACCTTGGGTTCTATGGCCACGGCAACGCTTCGCTGCCTGATGCATTGCGCGAGCAAATCAACGCGGGCGTGATCGGCCTCAAGCTGCATGAAGACTGGGGCACGACGCCGAGCGCCATCAGCAATTGCTTGGATGTGGCGGATGAATTGGACATTCAAGTCTCGATACACTCGGACACGCTGAATGAATCCGGCTTTGTGGAAGATACGATTGCCGCTACCAAAGGGCGAGGTCTTTGCGCATTCCACACAGAGGGCGCAGGCGGCGGCCATGCACCTGACATCATGCGCGTTGTGGGTGAAGCGAACTTCCTGCCCAGCTCCACGAACCCTACCATGCCGTACACGGTCAACACGCTCGATGAGCATGTGGACATGCTCATGGTCTGCCACCATTTGGACGCGAGCATTGCTGAGGACCTCGCCTTTGCCGAAAGCCGGATCCGCAAAGAAACGATTGCCGCAGAAGACATCTTGCATGACCTGGGCGCGATCAGCATGTTCAGCTCCGACTCGCAGGCCATGGGCCGCGTGGGTGAGGTCATCATCCGCTGCTGGCAAACGGCGCACAAAATGAAGCAGCAGCGCGGCAAGCTCCCCGGCGACACTGATCGCCACGACAACGCCCGCGTCAAACGCTATCTCGCCAAGCTCTGCATCAATCCTGCCATTTCGCATGGCTTAAGCCACGAAGTCGGCAGCTTAGAAGTAGGTAAATTCGCGGACATCGTGATCTGGAAACCGGCGATGTTTGGCGTCAAACCTTCTCTGATCTTGAAAGGCGGCACGATTGCGCATGCGGCGATGGGCGACCCCAATGCCAGCATCCCCACCCCCCAGCCCGTGCACTACCGCCCGATGTTTGGCAGCTTTGGCCGCAGTTTGCACAAGAGCAGCCTGACCTTTCTGCCGCAAATTGCCATTGCTCAAGGCATCCCCGAGCGCTTTGGCCTGCAAAAAAGCATTGCAGTTGCCAACAAGATTCGCGGCGTGCGCAAACAGCACATGATCCACAACGCCTATGCGCCAAAAATGGAGATTGATGCGCAGACTTATGCGGTGCGCGCCGATGGGCAATTGCTCACTTGTGAGCCGGCAAAGAGCTTGCCGATGGCGCAGCGTTACTTTTTGTTCTAATCACTGCATGCTTCAAACATCCAAACTGATGCCCCAAGGCGCGGGGCTCGCATCCGCTCTGATCAAGCGCGCCTCAACCGTTGAACTCGATTGGGACGTGCGCCAGAAAAGCCGGTTTGATTGCACGGATTCACAGAGCCGCTTACTCGGCGTCTTCCTTCCGCGAGGTACCGCCGTGCGTGGCGGGGATGTGCTGGTCGTTGAAGATGGCTCCTTGGTCCGTGTGATTGCTGCGCCGCAATCCGTCCTCAAAATCACGCACTGCGCCGCACATGGCTCGCCGTTTGATTTGATTCGCGCGGCCTACCACTTGGGTAACCGCCATGTGCAAATTGAGCTCAAGCCTGACCACTTGAAGATCGAGCCCGATCATGTGTTGGCAGACATGCTGCGTGCCATGCACTTGATCGTGCATGAAGTCACCGAAGCGTTTGAACCGGAAAGCGGAGCCTACGCTTCGCACGGCTCGCACGCGCATGCACACGCTCACGGCCATCATCACGAGCATGGGCATAACCACCATGATCACCACGGTCATGATCACAAGCACGATCATGGGCATTCGCACAGCCACGCACCTGCAAGCCCCGCCAAAAGCAAAACGATTCCTATCGCAGCCGCACCCGCACTTGCTGCTCAGCCCCATGTCCACGGCCCAGACTGCAATCATGGGCATCACCATTGATCGCGCATTC
>JBJTSL010000446.1:0-2904 GCA_046076625.1 Allobrachymonas sp. | reverse complement strand
ATTGCGCCCATGCCGAGCCACAGATTCCAGCAGCTAAGGCTGCGCCTAAACTCCAAATCACGAGAGTTCTCTTGAACTGAAACCTGGTTGCTGACCGCATGCGCACAGTATACGCGTTAAAAAAACTAGAAGTCAAGTGAAGAAAAGCTTGTAACTTATTGATTTGTTGTAATGTTCTTGAATTTTTCTCAAAAACTAAGCACAAAGTTGACGGTCAGATTCTACAATCGCTGGATGCAAGACAGTGTTCCCCCTTGGGTTGTCAGCCACCGTGATGCGCGCGGCGTGGTTGAGTTGCGGCTCAATCGTCCTGATCAATTCAACGTTTTAAGCGCCGAAATGATCGGTGCGTTGCAAACCCATCTGGATGAAATCGCCAAAGATTCGCAAATACGTGCTGTGGTGATCAGCGCCCAAGGCAAAGCCTTTTGCGCGGGCCACAACCTCAAAGACATGGCCGCGAAGCAAGAATTGGCGTTTTACCAAGCTTTGTTTGAGCAATGCAGCAAAATGATGCTGACCATCGCCAAACTGCCCGTGCCGGTGATCGCCAAAGTGCAGGGCTTGGCCACGGCTGCGGGCTGCCAATTGGTAGCGCAATGTGATCTTGCGGTGTGTTCACCCCAAGCCCGATTTGCCACCAGTGGGATTGCTTACGGTCTGTTTTGCTCCACGCCTTCTGTACCACTGACCCGCGCCATTGCTCCCAAACGCGCCATGCAGATGCTGCTGACAGGCGAGTTCATCGATGCCACCAGCGCTTTACGCGATGGTTTGGTCAATGCAGTGGCTCATGATGACTCTACGCAATCCTTGCATGCTGAGGTGGACAAGCTGCTGGCCAGTATTTTGGACAAACCCCGCGCGGCTCTGGCTTGGGGCAAAGAATTGGTCTATCGCCAGCAAGGCTTGAGTTTGGAGGCGGCTTACAAACTGGCTGCGCACACGATGGCTGCGAACATGATGCACGAAGCTGCGCAAGAGGGCGTTTTGGCATTCACTGAAAAGCGCGTGCCAAGCTGGAAGTCGACGACTCACAACACAGAGGAGGGCGCATGAATTTACAGCCAGAAAACTATTTCAAAGCCCTGTTGGCGGATTTCAACCGCGAAGGGTTTGTCTGGGAGGTGGCCGCGCTCTTGGCTTGTTTGGTTGTGGCATGGGTCATGGTTTGGTTGATGCGACGTGCATTTGCGGCCAACAAACTCTCCATCGATGGCGCAGAATCGGTGCTGTTTGGCCTGCGCGGCATTGACGGCATTTTGTTTCCGCTGATCAGTTTGGGCTTGGTGTATGTTCTGCGAGTCACAGTGTTTGCAGCGCCAGAATTTGCATTGTTTCGCGTGGCAACCCTGATGCTTGCTGCGTTGGCTGCGATCCGACTCATCGCGCGTGTGGTGGCGCTGGCCTATCCGGATTCCACCACTTGGCGGCTGATCGAGCGCTTTTTCTCTTGGTTGGTTTGGCTGGGTATCGTGCTGTGGTTGGCGGGTGTGCTGCCCATCGTCACCGATGAACTGGAATCCATCAAATTCAGCTTAGGCAAATCCAAAGTGAGCTTGCTCGGTATGTTTGAGGGCGTGCTGGCTGCGATGCTGGTGATTGTGCTGAGCTTGTGGGTTTCGGCAGTGATTGAGCGGCGCTTGTTGTCGGATGCGGTGACGGATTTGTCGCTGCGCAAAGTTGCCACGAACGCGATTCGTGTTGTGTTGCTGTTGGTCGGGCTTTTGTTTGCTTTGTCAGCCTTGGGCGTCGACCTCACAGCACTTTCTGTGCTCGGCGGTGCCTTGGGCGTTGGTTTGGGTTTCGGCTTGCAAAAACTGGCGTCCAATTATGTGAGTGGCTTTGTGATTTTGATCGAACGCAGTCTGCGTATTGGCGATAACGTCAAGGTCGATGGCTTTGAAGGCACGGTGACCGATATCAAAACCCGGTACACCATGATCCGCAGTGTCAATGGCCGTGAAGCCATCATCCCGAATGAAAAGGTGATTACTGAGCGCGTAGAAAACCTGTCCTTGAGCGATCCCAAGGTGATGCTCACGACCCATGTGACAGTGGGTTATGCAAGCGATGTGGCACAAGTCCAAGCGATTCTGATCGATTCAGCCCGCAGTTGCCAACGTGTCCTGGTTGCGCCAGCTCCCGCCGCTTTGCTGTCGCAGTTTGCACCAGACGGTTTGGAATGGACGTTGAGCTTTTGGATCAGCGACCCGGAAAACGGCCAGCTTAACGTCAAGAGCGAAGTTCACATTGCGATTCTTCATGCGTTACGTAAAGCGCAGATTGAGATTCCGTATCCACAAAGGGTGGTACGGATGTTTGGGCAAGAAGGCTAATTTTCCAAACACATCAACTTCACTTCGGTTGATGCATGTTTCCCCACCGGAGGGCCTGCGACCTGTTTAGTGGCAGCTATCGCTCCAACCTAATCCTGGAGTCAATACGCTTGCACCTGCAAACTCATGGGCGGAGGGAGTCAAGGCTCCAGCGGATTGCGCCTCACGGGTGAATTCGCCAAGACTGCGCAAGCGCGCGGCGGGGACGCCTGCGGTTTGCAATGCGTCTTCCCATTCTTGATCTGTACGCGAAAGCAGTGCGGAGGCAAGCTTGCTACGGAAGGCAACGGGATCTCTGGCGCGGGCGAAGCCAAAGGTAGACTCTAAGTCTTTGTCGGCCTCGTGGTTGCTCCAGCCGATCACTTGGTATAGTTTTTTAATTTGCGGTTTTGTATTTGCCCCAATGGCAATGAAGCCTCCGCATTTGGCGGGAAAGTAGTCGGAAGCGGGGCTGCCCGAATAGCCTTTGTTACCCACGCGTTGTGGCGACTCGCCGCTGCTTAGCGCATCTACACTAAACGGATACATGAGCTGCAAGGCCGCCGCCCACATCGACACATCAATG
>JBJTSL010000445.1:0-3225 GCA_046076625.1 Allobrachymonas sp. | reverse complement strand
CGCTGCTCGATGCCAACATCTCGCCAATAGTGAATTCGCAGACCCACTTGCTACCGTGTGTCGGGCGAGAAGGCTTGACCTTGATCGTCTACCACCAAGCCGCTTTTGAGGCGATTTTCCCAGTCTAGCCGGCGTGAATTGTGCGTGGAATGCTATAAAAAAGAGAGCAGCGTATCAGGCTTGAAACTCAGCGCAAACAAAGGTGGCAGCACCATCGTGCTTGCGCTCACGCCATCGCGTAATGGGAGCGTGAGGGGCAGTTTGTTACTGCTCATCCAATCGCTTGGCTCGCTGTAAACGCCAGTGCGCGTCTTGCGCGAGTTTTGAATCGACCACATCTTGCGCGTTGTACACGTCATCCACCGAGGTGGCAGTCTCTTGCAGTTTCGTGTCAAGCGCCACGCGGTTGTCAAACACGAAGCATTCGCCCTGCCAGTCGGCCTCAGCATCGGGCATTTGCTGAAAATAGTTCAAGATGCCGCCTTGTAGCTGCGCCACTTTGAGGCCCATGTCTTGCATCCACACACTGCTTTTCTCGCAGCGGATGCCGCCGGTGCAATACATGGCCACAGTTTTGCCAGTCCGCTTCCATTCTTCGGCATGCGCCTGCACATACTCAGGAAAATCGCGGAAATTCACCACACCGGGGTCAATCGCGCCTTCAAAGCGGCCCAAGCGGTATTCAAAGCTGTTTCGATTGTCCAGCAGCACCACATCGGGCCGCTTGATCAGCTCGCGCCATTCGCGTGGCGACACATCATTGGCATGAATTTCGTCAATACGACCGGGCGCATCCACGCCCTGAATACCCAGCGGTACGATCTCTCGCTTGGCATGGATTTTCAGACGCTTGAAGGGCGCGGTGATACAGGCGGTGCGCTTGAAAACGATGCCTTCAAAGCCTTTGGTATCAACGGATGAGCGGATGGCTTCATCAGTTTGCAAGGCTTGTTCAAACGCATCGAGCTGACCTGCAGTGCCCGAGGGCATGCCATTGATACCCTCCTGCGCCACCAAGATGCTGCCCAACAGCGGCGCGCACAGCTCGCGCAGGCGCTGCGCCAGCGCATCCGGCTCCTGCACGCGGACGAAGTGATAGAAAGCGATGTGGAAAAGCGGCGAGTTCACAGCCGTATTATCACCGCTCAAGGGGCACGGTCTGGGGGCTCAGCCACCGGCTTGGACGCAGCATCTACTATTAAATCAGGAGCACTCTGCGCAGATTTCATGCCGGCTGATGACTCATTTGGCTCTAAACCTTGGCTGCGAAGCTGCTCCAGAGCCGCCAAACAGTAATGCGCGAACCACAGCGATGAAAACGCAAACACCAGCGTGTAAATCCAAATCGCCACGAGGATGAGAAAGGGGGCGAAGACAAAAAATGCAATGCCAGCCACACCCCAGAGCAGCGCAGGCGCAGCGCCCATATAGCCGCTGACCAGGCCAATTGCCAACAGCTGCGCGCGATGGCGGCGCATGATCTCTTTGCGCTCCGCGCTGCTGGCATGATCGGCCAGCGTATCAAACGCCATCACGCGGTAGGTGAGCCAGCCCCAGATCAAGGGTGGAACGATCAACACCAAAGGCGGAATGAACCACAGCGGGATCGTCAGCACCAGCGCGAGCAGCGCAGCCGCCGTTACAGCGAGTGACCACAACACACTCGACACGATGCCTGCGCCTTGCTTGCGCTCCAGCGTCCCAAAGCGGCGCAACGCCACAAGCTTGACCATGGCCGGCGTCATCATGAAAGCCACAAACAGCAGCGAAACCACGACCAAAATGGGCGTGATCGCCACAATCACGATCAGCGGCGCAATCGCGGCTTTGAGGCCGCCCAAGCCCATGCCTTCCAGCCAGCCGATGCCGCGCGTGAGCCAATCACTGGAGAGCAGCCACGCGTTGATGCCGCCGACCGCCTGCTCCCAAAAAAAGTAGTTCAGCCCCAGCGCCAGCAGCGCAATGATGACAAGCGGCAGCAGCGACAGAGCAATCACGCGCGGATGCAGGCAATACGCGCCCGCGCGCCAGAAGGCATCAAGAATTGGTCTCATTCACTCAGGATACACCAGAGGCGGGCGCTGATGCGATGTCCCGCTTGGCACCACGCTCCTGTGGCACCACCCGTGCATTGCGCGTGAAACTCAGGTAGGCCGTTGTCCAATCCGCCAGTACGACAAAACGGTTGCGAAAGCCAATCAGGAAATAAATATGGGCAAACAGCCAAAACAGCCAAGCCAGCCGGCCTGAAAAGCGCAGCGGCCCCAGCGGTGTAGCCAAATCCACCACCGCCGCATTGCGGCCAATCGTGGCCAGATTGCCGTAGTCGGTATAAGTGAACGCCTGCGTGGGGCGGCCCTCAAGGCGGCGCAGAATATTGGCCGCCGCGCAACGCCCCATTTGCTTGGCCGCGGGCGACACGCCGGGCACAGGCACTTCTTGGCCTTCAACACGGCGCATGAGACTGGCCATGTCCCCAATCACGCTGATGTGCGCTGCGCCAGCCAAGCTCAGATCCGATTGCACTTTCACGCGCCCCGCTTTGTCCAGCTCACAAGCCAAGGTGGCGGCCAATTGCTGACCCAGCCCGGACGCAGCCACGCCAGCCGCCCAAACCATCGTATCACTCTCAATTCGATAGCACTCTACGCCGGTTTCTTGCCGGGCAGAGGCCGATTTTTCTTCAAAAACCGACTCAGGCGCTGCGCCTTGCACCGTGATGCCCTTGGCATCCATCTGCGTGACTTTGGCATGAAGGCGCACATCCACGCCCAACGCGGTGAGCTGCTCCAGCGCCTTCTGGCTCAGCTTCGGTGGCATGGCTTGCAGCACACGCGACCCGCCTTCCACCAAGATCACTTTGGCACTCGCCGGGTTGATGCGGCGGAACTCACCCGAGAGCGTGTGCCGCGCAATTTCGGCCATCGTGCCGGCCATTTCCACCCCCGTGGGCCCCGCGCCGATCACCACAAAAGTGAGCAATGCGGCGCGTTTGGCCGCATCGCTTTGAGCCTCCGCCGCTTCAAACGCCATCAGGATCTTGCGGCGCAGCGTCATCGCATCGCGCAGGGTTTTCAGACCAGGGGCATGCGCCTCCCAGGCATCGCTGCCAAAATAACTGTGCGTGGAGCCAGCGGCCACGATCAAGTGGTCAAACGAAAGCGTATGTTGCCATGTCTGGCCGGGCTGCACAAAGCTCAGGCTCTTGCCTTGCGCATCCACGCT
>JBJTSL010000444.1:0-5159 GCA_046076625.1 Allobrachymonas sp. | reverse complement strand
GCGGTGAAAGTGTGCAAAAAGTTGGTGCAAGACGTGGCGTATGCTGAGATCAGTCAACCCTTGATTGCGAGAACGGTTGAGGGAATTGCGGATATTCGCTCAAGCGCCGAGGGGCGCGAGGGCGTATCGGCATTTTTGGGTAAGCGCAAACCGAGTTGGTTGGCGTAAGCTGCCCCTCTCAAGGAGACTGCCATGGACATCATTCTTCAATATCTTCAGCAGATCATGCAAGGCATCTTTGCTTCGGGTGGCGATGTTGCAGGCAGCGTGGGCAAAGTGGTGGGCAAGCTGGATACGACGGCGCTTGCAGCGCTGGCTGCTGCGCTAGGCTGGGCGGCTGGCATTCGACTGTATCTCGTGGTGTTTCTCTCTGGTCTTGCGGGATTTTTGGGCTTCATTCCGTTGCCTTCTGGCCTGTCTGTCTTACAGCATCCTGCGATGCTGATGGGCAGCGGCTTTATGCTGTTTGTGGAGTTTTTTGCTGACAAGGTTCCGGGCTTGGATTCGCTTTGGGATGTGATTCATACAGTGATTCGCGTGCCTGCGGGTGCGGCGCTGGCGGGCGGTGTGTTTGGCGCAGATAGCGCGACGATGGGCACGGTGGCCGCGCTATTGGGCGGCACATTGGCGGCTACGGCGCATGCCACGAAAGCCACCACGCGTGCGGCAGTGAACACCTCGCCTGAGCCGTTTTCAAACATCATCGTGAGCTTTGCCGAAGAGGGCTTGGTGATGTTCATGCTCTGGCTGGCCACGAATCATCCGGTGATTTTTGGTATCGCGCTACTGATTGTTTTGGTGCTTTCAGTGCTGCTGATCGTGGCGCTGTGGAAGTTTTTGCAGATGGTCATCCGCAAGATTTCTAGTTTCTTTTCTGGTTCTCCCCAGCCTGCTTAACCTACTTCTGCTTGAGTGTTATGTTCACAAAAATTCTCATTGCCAACCGTGGCGAAATCGCCTGCCGCGTTGCGGCGACTGCACGCAAACTCGCGATCAAAACTGTTGCGGTGTATTCCAAAGCCGATGCGAAAGCCAAGCATGTAGCCGCTTGCGATGAAGCGGTGTATATCGGTGAAGGCGAGGGCAATGCGCCAAAGGAGAGTTATCTGCGTTGGCAGGCGATTCTGGCTGCGGCCAAGGCTACGGGGGCGCAAGCCGTGCATCCGGGTTATGGTTTTTTGAGCGAGAACGAAGAGTTTGCGCAGGCCTGCGCCGATGCGGGGCTGGTGTTCATCGGGCCGCCACCGTCTGCCATCAAGGCTATGGGCCTGAAGGCGGAATCCAAGCAATTAATGGAAAAAGCGGGCGTGCCGCTGGTCCCCGGTTATCACGGTGCAAATCAAGACGAGGCCTTGCTGCAAAAAGAAGCCGATCGCATTGGCTATCCCGCATTAATCAAGGCCAGTGCAGGCGGCGGCGGCAAGGGCATGCGTATCGTGGAGCGCTCAGAAGATTTCGCGGTTGCGCTGGCTTCATGCAAGCGCGAGGCGATCAATAGCTTTGGCGATGACGCGGTGCTGATTGAAAAGTACGTACAAAAGCCGCGGCACATTGAGATTCAAGTGTTTGGCGATGCGCATGGCAACTATGTGTATTTGTTTGAGCGCGATTGCTCAGTGCAGCGACGGCATCAGAAGGTGCTTGAAGAAGCACCTGCGCCGGGTTTGCCACAAGAGATGCGCGAAGGCATGGGCAAGGCGGCTGTGGATGCGGCGCGAGCGGTGAATTACACAGGCGCGGGTACGGTGGAATTCATCGTGGAGCAGCAAGGTGGCTACGATCAGCCTGAAAAAATGAAGTTCTATTTCATGGAGATGAACACCCGTTTGCAGGTGGAGCATCCTGTGACGGAAGCGATCACCGGGCTGGATTTGGTGGAGTGGCAATTGCTTGTGGCTTCTGGACAGAAGCTGCCTGTGTCTCAAGATCAGCTCAAAATCAATGGCCATGCGATTGAAGCGCGGATTTGTGCCGAGAACCCGGATAGCGGTTTCTTGCCAGCGACGGGTGGTTTGAATGTCTATCGCAAACCCATGCACTCAACTTTCCACAGAAGTGATTTGCGTATTGACGACGGCGTACGCCAAGGCGATGCGATTTCGCCTTTTTATGATTCCATGATCGCCAAGCTGATCGTCCATGGCAGCACGCGCGAGGTAGCGCTGGCGAAGCTGGATAGGGCGCTTAGTGAGTTGCACATCGTGGGGCTCTCTACCAATGTGCAATTCTTGCGGTACGTGGCGAAGAGTGATTCGTTTACTCAAGCGAAGTTGGATACCGCGCTGATCCAAAGAGAAGAAAAATCGCTTTTCAATCAGGAAAAACTACCGATTGCCTTCGTCATATCTGCGTGGATAGCTCATGTTTTGATAGCAGAGCGAGCGAGCCAAACGAACGATCCGTTCAGCAAACGAGATGGCTGGCGGCCATTTGGCATCACCACGCGCAGCTTCGCTTTTGAGTGGCATCACCAAGCTGCGCAAGCTGAGCTCTCGTACCTGCACGATGGCGCGATGCTGCTGAAGATCACGCAAGGCGATCTAGTGCAGCAAGGCGTGTTTGGCTGCGAAGCCGGTCTGACCGAAGGCGGTGATGAGGTGAAGTTCAGCTTCGCAGAGCAGCACTACACAGTCTCTATCTATGCATTCCCACACGAAAAAGGCCAGATTGCCGGCATATTTACTGCGCAGGGTGCTACGCAATTGATAGTGATGGATCCTTTCATTCAAATCTCAGAAGGTGGTGCGCACGCAGGACGGCTCACTGCGCCTATGCCGGGCAAGCTGGTCTCCTTTGCGGTGAAAGCAGGTGACTCCGTGAAAGCCGGGCAGACACTGGCCGTGATGGAGGCGATGAAGATGGAGCACACGATTACAGCGCCGAAAGACGGCGTTGTCGCGGAAATTTTGTTTGCGCCGGGCGACCAGGTCAGCGATGGTGCAGAGCTGTTGAAACTCACTGCCTAGGAGAACCCCATGCCAGTGCCCGCAAAAGTCCAGCTCATCGATGTCGGCCCGCGCGATGGGCTGCAAAACGAAAAGCAACTGATTGATGCAGCGGTGAAGATCGAATTGGTGCATCGCCTGCAAGTAGCGGGCCTCGAAGAAATTGAAGTTACCAGCTATGTGAGCCCGAAATGGGTGCCGCAGATGGGGGACAACGCGCAGGTGATGGCTGGGATTTCTCGCAAAGCAGGAGTGAAGTATTCCGTGCTCACGCCGAATCTCAAGGGTTTTGAAGCGGCTGTGGCAAACCCTCACATCAAGCCCGATGAAATCGTGGTGTTTGGCGCAGCGAGTGAGGCTTTCAGTCAGAAGAACATCAATTGTTCCATCGCCGAGAGCATCGAGCGCTTTGCACCTGTCGTGCAGGCCGCCAAGGCGCAGGGCATCGCCGTGCGTGGCGCGATGAGCTGCACGGTCGGTTGCCCGTATGAAGGCGAGATTGCGCCTTCTCGCGTGGGGTATCTCGCTGGGCTCATGAAAAGCATTGGCGTGGAGCGTGTGGATGTGGCCGATACGATCGGTGTGGGCTCGAGCAGGCAAGTGCAGCGCGCGTTTGAAGCAACGCTCAAGCACTTCTCACTCGATGAAGTTTCTGGTCATTTTCACGACACCTATGGCCAAGCCTTGGCCAACACCTTGGCCGCGCTGCACATGGGTGTATGGAACTTCCAGTCTTCCATCGCTGGCTTGGGCGGCTGCCCCTACGCGAAGGGCGCAACCGGCAATGTAGCCACGGAAGACTTGGTGTACATGCTGCATGGCATGGGCATCGAGACGGGGACTGATCTGAATGCGCTGATTGACGCGGGCGTATTCATCAGCAGCGCCTTGGGCCGCAAACCAAATTCTCGCGCTGCAACGGCTATGCTCAACAAGCGTGCGGGATAAAATGCGACACTATGAATTTAGTAGCACTCCACGCCGATTTTATGCCGGCGAACCCTAGATTTCGATCAAAAATGCAACTTCCAGACGCGACCCAGCGCATTGCCCAATTGTTGAAAGATGCTGGCCATCCGCATGCGCCCGTGATGCTCGATGACGCAGCGCGCACGGCGCAGCAAGCGGCCGATGCTTTGAAAGTGCAGCTCGGCCAAATCGCCAAAAGTATCATCTTTCGTCGCAAACCCGACGATGTGACGGTACTGGTGATCACATCCGGCGACAGGCGTGTGGATGAGCAAAAAGTGCAGGCGCTGGTCTGTACCGAAGGCCAAAAACTCTCGCGCGCTGATGCCGACTATGTAAAAGCGCAGACCGGCTTTGCTATTGGCGGTGTGTCGCCGATTGGGCACTTGAATCCACCCGTCTGCCTGATTGACCAAGAGTTGGCTCGATTTGACACCATTTGGGCGGCTGCGGGGCATCCGTATGCGGTGTTTCAATTGAGTTGGACGCAGTTGCAAGCCCTCACTCACGCTCCAGTGGGCGACGTGACACAAAGTCCCGCCAAATAGTCATGCCATTGGCTACTATTATTTCAATAGCAAATTACGCAGATTACATGCCGGCGAATAGCCATTTTTGACCTGAAAACCATGTCTACACCTTCGCCCTGCATCTCGGTTTGCCAGATGGACGCAGCCACTGGCTGGTGCAAAGGCTGCTACCGCACAATCGAAGAGATCATGGTGTGGGGGCAGGCCAGCGACCAAGCCAAGCAAGCCATCTGGCAGCAACTGAAAACCCGCCACAGCCAAGCGAAGTTCGAGCAAGCTGTCTTGAACAGTGCATTGGAGGAAACGCCATGAAACACATCACGTTTTACTTCGATGTGATCTCGCCCTTTGCCTACCTAGCGTTTGAAAAACTGCCGCATGCGCTGGAAGGCTTGAGCTACCAAGTGAGTCATCGCCCGGTGGTGTTTGGTGCGCTTCTGTCGCATTTTGGGCAAGTCGGGCCGGCGGAAATTGCGCCGAAGCGGGAGTGGACCTACCGGCAGATCCAGTGGCTCGCAAAAGCGCAGGGTACGCCCTTGCAGATGCCGGCCAATCACCCGTTCAACTCAATTGTCTTGTTGCG
Organism: Allobrachymonas sp.; assembly: GCA_046076625.1. Classification (GTDB taxonomy): domain Bacteria; phylum Pseudomonadota; class Gammaproteobacteria; order Burkholderiales; family Burkholderiaceae_C; genus JANMDU01. Next base: position 132 of record JBJTSL010000444.1, on the reverse strand, counting down.
CCTGGGCTTGGCCTGCCATCAGGCGGGCCTTGCTGGCGACTGCAATCGCTATGTGACTGAAACGATCTTTCGGCATGTTTGGCAAGGTGGGCATGATGCAGCGGACCCACAGCGCTTGCAAGCCTTGGTCGA
>JBJTSL010000443.1:0-2579 GCA_046076625.1 Allobrachymonas sp. | reverse complement strand
TACCCGCAGGAGCGCGTATCGCATCGGTCGGTAGTGCCCCACGACTGATCGCGACGCAAGCCCTCGTTTTTCAAGGCGCGAGCGCCTCGTCGCCGAGCCAGCCCCCACCGCCGCCACCAGCGATGCAACGTGTCATCACTGCGGAGTTGGTTTTTTCGGGCATCCCCGCGTCAGCACCGCCAGCACCCGCCGTACCAACACCAGCACCAGTGCGAAGTATCGTAACCCCGGCGTTAATTTTTCAAGCCAACTGAACCACTCGCCTCTTTCCTTTGACCCTCCACGGAGAAAATCTATGAACATAATCTCGCGCCAGCTTCTCACATTCTGTGTCTGCGCCTTGGGTTTCACCTTCGTCAATGCGCAAAGCACCAGTCTCAATATGCAGGTGCCTCCTCGAATTAGCGGGGTCAGCGATGCATCACTGACCCATGTGCATGTGCAATGCGTGGTTAATGATGGGCGCGGCGGTACGTGGGGCGCTGGAGCTGAGCGCTTTGCGCTGAGCGGTGGTGCGCTGAACAGAACAGTGAATTTAACTGTGAATCAATTGGTGGGTTCTGCTGGCATCCCCGCTGAATACAGTTGCTTTATGGCTTTCGCGCGTGGAGCAGCAGGGGCTGACATGGTCGATCCAAGCACTTTAAGAAACACCTCCCTGACCGCACGGATTGAAGCCAGATTGTGAAGCGGGCGGGGCAAACCGCTACATGCAGGCTTTGAGCGCTAGAGGCAACTTGCAGGGCAAATGCAGCAGCTCGCCTCGTGAAACGAATTGTGAACTTAGACTGGTTTTTCGCAACAAAGCGAGTCTTCGTCGCGTTGGGCGGTTTCTTCAACCAAGGTGACAGCACCCCCAAGCGATGCTGCCTAGAATCACCTGCATGACCAGCCAAACCTTTCTTGTCCAAAAATCCAGCATCGCACAGACCCAATGGGAGAGCGGCGCCAGCGCTGCGCTCGCGCCTGGCCACATCAGGCTGCGTATCGATGTTTTTTCATTCACTGCCAACAACATCACCTACGCGAGCTTTGGCGACGCGATGAAGTATTGGGATTTCTATCCGCGTGCGGATTCACAGGGCGTGATTCCGGTGTGGGGTTTTGCGACCGTGACAGAGTCTTTGTGCGAAGGCATTGGTTTGGGGGAGAGGTTTTATGGCTACTTCCCGCCAGCCAATGAAGTGATGCTGGAGCCAGGCAAAGTGAGTGCCACTGGCTTTGCGATCACGAGTGGTGCGCGCGCGCAGCTGGCAGCGGTCTATAACCAATACACGCGCTGCAGCGCTGATCCGTTTTACGCGCATGGCAGCGAGGCTGTGCAATGCGTTTTGCGGCCGCTCTTTATGACGAGCTGGTTGATTGATGATTTTCTGGCCGACAACGCGTTTTTTGGCAGCGAGGCGGTGATGCTCTCCAGCGCTTCGAGCAAAACGGCTTACGGCACGGCTTACTGCCTCTCGCAGCGGCCAAAGAGCGAGCGGCCGCGCATCATTGGCTTGACTTCGACGGGCAATGTGGCGTTTTGCCAATCGCTGGGCTGCTATGACGAGGTTCTCACCTACGATCAGATCCAGAGTCTGCCTGAGAACTTGGCTTGCACCTATGTGGATATGGCGGGCAATGCCGCGCTGCGCATGCAGATCCACAGCTATTTCAAGCAGCTTGCCTACAGCTGCGCAGTGGGTGGCACGCATGTGGGCGAGCTGGGCGGGGCAAAAGGCTTGCCTGGACCGAAGGCGGTGTTGTTCTTCGCGCCTGCGCAGATTGCCAAGCGCCGCACGGACTGGGGGCCAGCCCTGATGGCAGAGCGCTTGGTGAATGCTTGGGCGGGTTTTGCCAAGGCGGTAGCAAGCAGTGAGCCAGCTTGGGTGCAGGAGCAGCGCGTGACGCGCTCTGGCGCGCAAGCGGCTTACGCGCAGCTCCTGGAAGGCAGAAGCGACCCGAGGCAAGCTCAAGTCTGGTATCTCAATGAAGAGTGATTTAAGGTCCGATTACTATAAAAAGAATAGCACTCTGCGCAATGAATATGCCGGCTAGTGCTTCATTTTGATCAAAGAAAATGGTTTTTTGAGACTATGCAGCATTCGACTTGGCATCACACCCTTGGCTTGAAGCATCCGCTGATTCAAGCGCCGATGGCGGGCGTGCAGGGCTCGGCTTTAGCGATTGCAGTGAGCCAAGCGGGGGGCTTGGGGTCGCTTCCCTGTGCGATGCTGAGCCCCGAGCAAATTCGCAGCGAGATCGAGGCGATTCGGGCGGCCACTGCCCTGCCCTATAACCTGAACTTCTTCTGCCACACGCCACCGCCCGCCAGTGTGGCAACGCCGGAGCGCGAAGCCGCTTGGCGGCACATGCTGGCGCCCTACTATGCGGAGCACGGCATTGATGCGGCGAACATCCCCGCAGGCTCTGGCCGTGCGCCATTTTCTACAGCGCTGTGCGATTTGATTGAGCCGTTCACACCCCCGGTGGTGAGCTTTCATTTTGGCCTGCCCGACGCTGCGCTCGTTGCGCGCGTCAAGGCCTGGGGTGGCAAGGTGCTCTCTAGTGCTACCACGGTCGCTGAGGCGAAATGG
>JBJTSL010000442.1:0-7505 GCA_046076625.1 Allobrachymonas sp. | reverse complement strand
TTCGCGAAAGACGCAAAAAAGAAACAGCCAAATTTCATTTTTCTTTTCTGCGCCCTCTGCGCAACTTTCGCGTCCTCTGCGTTCAAAATGAATCAAGTAGTTCGCTCAATACCTTGATTCGCGCAGGTTGATTGGCAAATGTCACCGGCAAAATGTTTGAGGGCGCAACCGTCATGCGCCCTTGTTTGAATTTCATTTTCACCAGCACCTCCGCAGCCAGCTCTTTGCTTGCGAATACTTGGTGCAAAAAATAAGCGCTTTTTTCATCGGCATAAAAGAGCTGCGTGCTCACATTCATGCGGCTGAACACCGCCACGGGCTTGAAGAATTTCACCGTTTGTGCCAAATTCACAAAGCCTATTCCTTGCGACAGCAGAGAAAAGAACACGCCTGTTTTGAGCAAATAGTCAATTTGCGCCGTCTCGGCAAATTGCAAATATTTGTCGCTCTTGACCACACGCCAGCCCACATCCCAAGGCGTTGCCCACAGGCTCATCGTCGTCGTTTGATCGGCGCGGTATCGCCTGTAAGAAAACAAGCCAATGATCAGCGCGATGAAATTTCTTAGCAAACCTGCCATTTTTTCTTAAACCTCATGAAACCCAAGATCGCTCTCCTCGAGTGCCCAGTTTAAACTCGTCGCATGACATGCATTGTGGTGATGGGCGTGGCCGGTTGCGGTAAATCAACTTTTGGGCAGGAGCTAGCAATTGAATTGAACTTGCCTTGGATCGAAGGCGATGATTGTCATAGCGCAGCAAGCAAGGCTAAGATGGCTGCGGGCACGCCTTTGATGGATGCAGATCGTGAAGGTTGGCTACTAACGCTGTGCGAACAGATGCGAAAGAACCCAGCAGGTTGTGTGATCGGCTGCTCTGCGCTCAAGCGCAGTTACCGCGATACGCTCAGGCAAGCAGGCTATGTGCGCTTCGCCTACCTTCGCCTTACGCGCGAAGAAGCGCAGCGCCGCGTGAGTAGTCGCGCGGGGCATTTTTTCTCGGACACCTTGGTGAGCAGCCAATTTGCAGCGCTGGAAGATCCCAGCCAAGAGCCGGGCGTGATCGCGCTTGATGCCACGGAAGCGACCACTGCGCTAGTGCGGCAAGTCCGAGTTGCACTACAGTCGGCGATGGATCAGGTCAAATAAATCAGGCATAATTAGTTTAGACCTAAAGCATTTCTTTGAGTTTTTGAAATTTGGAGTTCAACATGGCCAAGTCAGACAAATCAGCATTCAGCTGGGAAGACCCGTTTAATCTGAGCAGCCAGCTCACCGAAGACGAACGCGCCGTACAAGAAGCAGCCTACGCTTATTGCCAAGACAAGCTCGCTAGCCGCGTCGTCGAGGGCTTCCGTCATGAAAAAACCGATCCCGCTATCTTCCGCGAGATGGGCGCACTTGGCTTGCTTGGCGTGACCATTCCCGAGCAATACGGCGGCGCTGGCCTCAACTATGTGAGCTACGGCCTCGTCGCCCGCGAAGTTGAGCGCGTCGATTCTGGCTACCGCTCCATGATGAGCGTGCAAAGCTCGCTCGTGATGGTGCCGATCAATGAATTTGGCACGGAAGCGCAAAAGCAAAAGTACTTGCCGAAACTCGCTACTGGCGAATCCATCGGCTGCTTCGGCCTCACTGAGCCCAACCACGGCTCAGACCCCGCCAGCATGATCACCCGCGCCCGCAAAGTGGCAGGCGGCTATTCGCTCACGGGCAACAAAATGTGGATCTCTAACAGCCCGTTCGCCGATGTCTTCGTCGTCTGGGCGAAGGATGATGAAGGCGCGATTCGCGGCTTCGTCTTGGAAAAAGGCTGGAAGGGATTGAGTGCCCCCGCCGTACACGGCAAAGTCGGCCTCAAAGCCTCGCTCACCGGCGAGATCGTGATGGACAACGTGTTCTGCCCCGAAGAAAACGCCTTCCCTGAAGTTCGCGGCCTCAAAGGTCCGTTCACTTGCCTCAATTCCGCACGCTACGGCATCGCTTGGGGTGCACTCGGCGCAGCAGAAGACTGCTATGCACGCGCACGCCAATACGTGCTTGATCGCCAACAATTCGGTCGCCCGCTCGCAGCCAACCAGCTCATCCAAAAGAAGCTCGCAGACATGCTCACCGAGATCAGCCTCGGCCTGCAGGGCTGCGTGCGCTTAGGCCGCATGAAAGACGAAGGCATCGCGAATGTGGAGCTCACCTCCATCTTGAAGCGCAACTCCTGCGGCAAAGCCCTTGACATCGCCCGCATGGCACGCGACATGATGGGCGGCAACGGCATCAGCGATGAATTCGGCGTGGCGCGTCATCTGGTGAATCTTGAAGTGGTCAACACCTACGAAGGCACGCATGACATTCATGCGCTGATTTTGGGCAGAGCGATTACGGGAATTGCAGCATTTAGCAATTGAATGCTATAGTATTTATAGCATTCTGGGCAGTTGCCATGCCGGCGATTAGATGATTTTCTATAAAAACTTCTATATTTACCTAAACGAAACGAATTACGATTAGGTAAATTACAATCACCGCATCAAACCATGGAGCCACGCATGTCCAAAGCTTTCGCCAGCCAATCCGACCTTTCTGCCCAAAAAGTAACGTTCGAGCAACTCTCCAAGCATTGCTGGGCTTACACCGCCGAAGGCGATCCCAATTCTGGCGTGATCATTGGCGATGATTTCATCATGGTGAGCGATGCAACCGCGACACCTGCGATGGCCAAGGACCTCATCAAGAAGATTCGGACCGTATCGAACAAGCCGATCAAATACGTCTTGCTCACCCATTACCACGCCGTGCGCGTGCTTGGAGCGAGTGCGTATGTGGCCGAAGGCGCGACGGAAATTATCGCTAGCCGTGGCACGCTCGAACTCATCCGCGAGCGCGGCGCAGAGGACATGCAAAGCGAAATCGAGCGCTTCCCGCGTCTCTTTCAAGGTGCGGAAAGCATCCCCGGGCTCACCTGGCCAAGCATGGTGATTGGCGATGGCAAACCCGGCCGTCAGGGCAGCTTGTCGATCAACCTCGGCGGCGTGGCGGTAGAAATTTGGCATCCCGGCATGGGGCATACGCGCGGCGACACGATTGCTTGGGTCGAAGAAGAAGGCGTGCTGTTCAGCGGCGATTTGGTCGAATACGAAGCCGGCGTGTACACCGGCGACGCGCAACTCGCCGAATGGCCTGCAACTTTGGAAGCCCTGCGCAAACTAGAAGCCAGCTTCATCGTGCCTGGCCGTGGCGAAGCCATGAAAGGAAAAGCCAACGTCCACAAAGCGCTCGACTACACCAAGCGCTGGGTCGAAACGCTCTACCGCTGTGGCCAAGAAGCCGTCGCCCAAAAGCTCGATCTCAAAGGCTCGATGGCGCACACCCGCAAAAGCATGGACCCCATCTTCGGCCACGTCTTCATCTACGAGCACTGCCTGCCCTTTGATGTGAGCCGCGCTTACGACGAAGCCAGCGGCATCAAGAATCCACGGATTTGGACGGCGGCGAGGGATAAAGAAATGTGGGCGGCATTGCAAGCTTGAGCCGCGTAGAAATTCTCATTTCTAAACAAGTCGAATTTCGCAGTGCTGCATGCGAGATAAATCACCTTGCACTTGCAGCTTGCCTTGCGCTACCAAATTCTGAACGTAGCCAGCTAGTTCACTGTCTTTTTTACCTGAGCCCTTGATTGGGGGCTCGAGCATAGCCATACCGACAACCATTGCGAGCTTGCGCCACTCCTCCGAGCACTGTGCGAGCAATGCCTCTTCAACTACATGTTTCTGAAAATGAATTGACATTGCTCGACTCGCAAAAGCATTAAGCAGCCAACTGCTGCCAAGTCGCCACCACCGTATCCGGGTTCAGCGAAATCGAGCTGATGCCCTCATCGGCGAGCCATTGCGCGAAATCAGGATGATCGCTAGGGCCTTGGCCGCAGATGCCGACGTATTTGCCTTGGGATTTGCAGGCCTTGATGGCCATGGAGAGCATGGCTTGGACGGCGGGGTCGCGTTCGTCGAAATCTTTGGCGAGGAGCTCTAGGCCGCTGTCTCGGTCTAGGCCGAGCGTGAGCTGGGTCAAATCGTTAGAGCCAATGGAGAAGCCGTCGAAATATTCCAAAAATTGCGTGGCGAGGATGGCGTTGCTGGGGACTTCGCACATCATGATGTGACGCAGTGTTTTAGGAGCATTTTGAGAGCTATTTGTGCCACTAGCCGGCATAGAATCTGCGTGATGCGCTATCGAATTAGGAGTGGATGCCACCGAACCTCTGGCCAAACCATGCTTGGCCAGCAGCTCACTCACAGCCTTCGCCTGCCCGAGCGTGCGCACGAAGGGCACCATGATTTCGACATTGGTCAGGCCCATGTCGTTTCTCACACGGCGCAGAGCCTCACATTCCATCGCGAAGGCTTCGCCGAAATCAGCGCTGATATAACGCGCCGCGCCACGGAAGCCGAGCATCGGGTTTTCTTCCTCCGGCTCGTAGCGGCTGCCGCCGATGAGCTTGCGGTATTCGTTGCTCTTGAAATCGGAGAGGCGCACGATGACGGGCTTGGGCCAGAACGCTGCTGCAATCGTCGCGATGCCTTCGGCGACTTTATCGACATAGAAAGCTCTTGGCGATGCATGGCCGCGCGCCACGCTTTCCACGGCTTTCTTCAAATCGGCATCCACAGCGGGGTAATCCAAAATGGCTTTGGGATGCACGCCGATGTTGTTGTTGATGATGAATTCGAGCCGCGCCAAACCCACGCCTTGATTGGGCATTTGCGCAAAATCAAATGCGAGCTGCGGGTTACCCACATTCATCATGATCTTCGTCTTGATGTCAGGCATCGTGCCGCGCTGCACTTCGGTGATTTCGGTTTCTAGCAAGCCGTCGTAGATAAAGCCGGTATCGCCTTCGGCGCAGCTCACGGTCACGAGCGTACCGTCTTTCAGCAAATCAGTCGCTTCACCGCAGCCCACCACCGCTGGGATGCCCAGCTCGCGGGCAATGATCGCGGCATGGCATGTGCGCCCGCCTCGGTTCGTCACGATGGCTGAGGCGCGCTTCATCACCGGTTCCCAATTCGGATCGGTCATGTCCGTCACGAGCACGTCGCCGGGCTGCACTTTGTCCATTTCAGCAATCGAATGCACCAGGCGCACCGTGCCTGTGCCAATCTTCTGGCCAATTGCGCGGCCTTCGGAGAGCACCGCGCCGCGTGATTTGAGTTTGTAGCGCTGCTCGACTTTGCCCTGCTGCTGGCTTTTCACGGTCTCAGGCCGCGCTTGCAAGATATAGAGCTGGCCATCGTTGCCATCCTTACCCCACTCAATATCCATTGGTCGGCCGTAATGCTGCTCGATGATCACAGCGTATTTCGCGAGTTGCTCCACATCCGCATCGGTCAAGCAATAACGATTGCGCTGCTCAGTGGGTACCTCGATGGTTTTGACGAGTTTGCCGTTGACCTTCTTTTCCTCCGGCGTTGCAAACACCATCTGCGTGAGCTTAGAGCCGAGATTGCGGCGAATCACCGCGCGTTTGCCTGCGGCCAACATGGGCTTGTGCACATAAAACTCATCCGGGTTCACCGCACCCTGAACCACCGTCTCACCCAAACCATAGCTGGCGGTGATGAACACCACTTGATCAAATCCGCTCTCAGTATCAATCGTGAACATCACGCCCGCCGCGCCCAGATCCGAGCGCACCATGCGCTGCACACCCGCGCTGAGCGCCACATCCGCATGCGCAAAACCCTTGTGAACGCGATACGAAATCGCGCGGTCGTTGTACAGCGAAGCAAACACTTCCTTCATTTTGTGCAGCACTTCTTCGATGCCCATCACGTTCAGAAAGCTTTCTTGCTGACCGGCAAATGAAGCATCGGGCAAATCCTCCGCAGTGGCAGACGAGCGCACAGCGAAGCTGGCCGTCGTCGAGCCACCGCTCAAAGTGGCATAAGCCTCGCGAATCGCTTTTTCTAAGTCCGCAGGAAACGGCTGCGCTTCCACCAAAGCGCGAATCTCTGCCCCCACTTGCGCTAGCGCCCGCACGTCTTCGGTGTTGAGCTCGGCCAGCTTGTCATTGATTTTTTTATCGAGCCCACCATGCTTCAAAAATTCACGGAAGGCGTGCGCCGTGGTGGCAAAGCCCGTGGGCACTTTAACGCCCTGCGGAAGTTGCGAAATCATCTCGCCCAGTGAGGCGTTTTTACCGCCCACCGACTCAACGTCACTGTTTCTTAAGTTCTCAAACGGTACGACCAAGGCGGTCGCAGGGAAGAGTTGGGACATGACAAAGCTCCTAAGTTAAAAACCATGCGAGCCTCGCACGCTATTGCGCAGCGCGAGCACCCAACATCAGCCAGCCCGGATTCGAGTTGTTGCTTTGCGGCGACTGATGAAAAAACGTCTTGCATGATGGCATTCTAGTTGCGTCAGCGGTGCGTCAGTATGCAGTTTTCCTTCAAAAAGCTGAAGGCTGAAAGCTACAGCCGCGTTCAAGCAGAGATGGGTTAAATTCTCTTCATGACCAACCGTACCGTTTTCTTCGTCTCAGATGGCACCGGCATCACCGCTGAAACCTTTGGCAATGCGATTCTTCGTCAGTTTGAAATGCAGCCCCGGCATGTGCGGCTGCCCTTCATCGACACCATGGACAAGGCGCACAATGTGGTGCGGCAGATCAACCACACGGCAGAGCTGGAGGGTAAGCGGCCCATTGTTTTCACCACTTTGGTGAATGATGAAGTGCTCTGGTTGATCAAGAGTGAATGCAAGGCACAAGTGCTGGATATGTTTGGCACTTTTGTGCATCCGCTGGAAGAAGAGCTGGGCATCAAATCCAACCATCGTGTGGGGCGGTTTTCCGACGTGAGCAAGAGCCAGGCTTACACCGACCGCATTGAAGCCATCAACTACAGCTTGGCCCATGACGATGGCCAGAGCAACCGCGAACTGGAAACGGCCAACGTGATTCTCGTCGGCGTGAGCCGCAGTGGCAAAACGCCCACTTCGCTCTATCTGGCGATGCAGCATGGCCTGAAAGCGGCCAACTACCCTTTGATTCCCGAGGACTTTGAGCGCGGCATGCTGCCCCCTGCCCTCAAAGCGCAGAAGAAAAAAATCTTTGGCCTAACGATTGATCCGATGCGCTTGCATGAGGTGCGCAACGAGCGCAGACCAAACTCCAAGTATGCGAGCATTGAAAACTGCCGCATGGAAGTGGCCGAGGCCGAAAGCATGATGCGCCGCGAAGGCATTCGCTGGCTTTCAACGACAACCAAATCCATTGAAGAGATTGCGACAACGATCTTGCAAGAGATCAGCCCGGAGCGGTTGTCGTATTGACTGGGGCGACTTATCCGTCGCGCTTAACAATTGCTTACTACTAAATCTGTAGCACACCGCGCATATTCCATGCCAGCGAAGTGTCATTTTCGGCAGTAGTTCTGGTTCTGGGGGCTTGACAAGTTTGCTAGGCTGATTTGTGACATTGGGCAAGCTGCTTGCTCGTCTAAGAGATTTT
>JBJTSL010000441.1:0-2490 GCA_046076625.1 Allobrachymonas sp. | reverse complement strand
GGTTAGCGGGCTTTGCATCATGAATGGTGCAATGCGCGAACCTACCAAGGCTTGCCGCCAGACCAGCCAAGCCTGCCAGACTTGCTCAGGCGCCATGGGCAGCTTGGCAGGCTCAACAACTGCACCACCGTCCGACAAGCGCTTGAGCCCCGTTTCGCACACAGTCAATACACCCGGCTCGATGGCCAAATGGCCTTGCAGGTCGCTCAAGTCGCCAATCCGGCAGTTTTTAAGGCTGAATTGGCTGTTCTCCGGCATGAAATATTCATTGTTTGCTATTGAAATAGGAGCTCTCGCAGAGTATCCCGATTGCGTTTGCAGCAGCATCGCAAGGCTTCGCACATCGCGCGCCATGGGCCCTTCCGTGCCCAATTGGGCGATCCAAGTGTCACTGACAGGCCACATCGGCACACGGCCTTGGGAAGGGCGCAGGCCAAACACATTGTTCCACGCGGCGGGGTTGCGCAAGCTACCCTTGAAATCCGAGCCATCAGCCACGCTGAGCATGCGTGTGGCCAGAGCTACTGCCGCGCCGCCGCTTGATCCGCCGGCTGATTTGCTGGGGTCGTAAGCATTGCGTGTGACGCCAAACACCTGGTTGAAGGTGTGTGAGCCCAAGCCAAATTCGGGCGTATTCGTCTTTCCGATGACAATACAGCCCGCCGCTTTCATGCGCTGCACCATCAAGCCGTCTTCTTTGGGAATGAAATTTCGAAGCAGGGGGCTGCCTTGAGTATTGGGCAGACCCTGCACGGGAGCGATGTCTTTGATGGCTTGCGGGATTCCATGCAGCCAGCCTTTGTGGTGACCTTGAGCCAGCAAGGCATCATGCATCGCGGCTTCTTGCAGCAAGTCCTCGGCAGGGCGCAAGTTCACAATGGCATTGACGCGTGGGTTGGCCGCAGCCACTTGTTTCAAAGTGGCTCGCATCAGCTCCTGGCAGGAGATTTGCTTGCTTGAAATCAGCTGAGACAGGTGTAATACACCAAAACTGGTAATTTCCATAAGGGGACGGCTGTCGTTATCAGCTACATTGTGAGACACATTTTTATCTGGAGTGCAGTCAGTATGAAACGCCGCAACATTTTTTCTTCCGCCTTGACCACTGCCAGCTTGGCGGTTGCCTTGTTCACCCCATTGCTTTATACCTCCGCTGCACATGCACAAGGCAAAACGCTCAAAGTTATTCCGCATGCCAACCTCACGGTGCTCGACCCGATTTGGACGACGGCCTTCATCTCGCGCAACCATGGCTACATGATCTACGACACGCTGTTTGGCACCGATTTGCAAGGCGCCGTCAAGCCGCAGATGGTGGACAAATGGAGCGTTTCGAAGAACAACTTGGAGTGGACCTTCACGCTGCGCGACGGCTTGGAATTTCATGATGGCAAGCCCGTGACGAGCGCCGATGTAATCGCATCGCTCAAGCGCTGGGGCAGCCGCGATAGCTTTGGCGGCGCGCTGCTGCGCAGCGTCGATAGCTGGGAAGCCAAGGATGCGAAGACCTTTGTGATCAAACTCAAAACACCCTTCGGCGTGATGCTTGATGCTCTGGGCAAACCATCATCCAACGTGCCCTTCATCATGCCCGAGCGCATTGCCGCCACGCCAGGCACCGAGCAAATCAAAGAACATATCGGCTCTGGCCCTTACAAGTTCAATCCAGCAGATTTCAAACCCGGCGAGCGCGTGATCTACACGAAGAACGATAAATACAAGCCGCGCAGTGAAGCACCGAATGGCACAACCGGCGGCAAAGTGGTGAATGTCGATCGCGTCGAATGGGTCATCATTCGCGATCCGCAAACGCAGTTCAACGCGCTGGTGGCTGGTGAAGTCGATATCGTTGAGCAACCGGCCTTCGAGCAATACGCTTCGCTCAAAACGCAAAAAGACATTCAGATTTTTGACATGTCTCCCGCCGGCGTGCAATTCATCTTCCGTTTCAACCACATGCATCCTCCGTTCAACAACGTGAAGATTCGCCAAGCGGCCATGGTGGCGCTGGGCCAAGAGCAGCATTTGAGAACGCAGGTCGGCACGCCCGGCCTGTATAAATTCTGTAAGAGCATGTACCCCTGCGGCACGCCTTATGCGAGTGACAACACCGGCATCTACACTGGCACAGCTGATCCAAAGAAGGCTGCTGCCATGCTCAAAGAAGCTGGCTATGACGGCACGCCCGTGGTGCTGATGCGCCCCACCGATTTGGCGGCCATTGCCAAGCTGCCACTCGTGGCCAAGCAGCAGCTTGAAGCCGCTGGCTTCAAAGTCGATATGCCGCAGTCTGACTGGGCAACCTTGGTCGCTCGCCGCGCCAAGAAAGATTTGCCCAGCGCAGGCGGTTGGAATGCTTTCATGACGGCTTGGACAGCCGGCGACATCCTGAACCCGATCACCATGGCCATGATGAACGCCACTGGCGATAAAGGCTGGTTCGGCTGGCAAGACGACAAGCAGATTGAAGACCTCAAAGTGAAATTCATC
>JBJTSL010000440.1:0-5592 GCA_046076625.1 Allobrachymonas sp. | reverse complement strand
GCTCCTACACTCGATTTGTCACAGGCGTGTCCACGCCCTAGGTTTGGAGGTTACCAAGCCGGTCACTAGTGCACAGTGACTTTAATCTCGTCGTCGGATGGAGGTTTAGCAAACCAGTGAGGTCCGATTGCGGGTGGTCGTGCTTGAGCCGTATGCGCTGAAAGGTGCACGTACGGTTCTTAGGGCGGGATATGATCGAGAGATCATGTCCCGACCCTCCAATGTGAAACTTCCTCTCGCCTTGCTCGGCGGCCTCAGCCCGCAGCAATTCATGCGCCAGTATTGGCAGAAAAAACCTTTGCTGATTCGGCAAGCCTTGCCTGATTTTGAGCCTTTGGTTTCTGAAAACGAGCTGTGGAGCTTCGCTGCGAGCGATGAGGTGGAAAGCCGCGTGATTCAAAAAACGGCCCAAGGATGGCAGTTTTCGCACGGGCCAGTGCAGAAAGCGCAGAGCCAATCGAAGAAAGACTGGACACTCTTGGTGCAGGGTATGGATGTACATGAGCCAGCAGTCCATCTGCTCATGCAGCAATTTCGCTTCGTGCCCGATGCGCGGCTAGATGATGTGATGATTTCTCTTGCCGGCCAAGGCGGCGGCGTGGGGCCGCATTTCGATTCTTATGACGTGTTTTTGCTGCAAGCCGCTGGCCGCAGGCGCTGGCAGATTTCAAAGCAGAAAGATTTGGCGCTGGTGGACGGTGCGCCCTTGAAAATTTTGCAGAACTTCAAGCCCACGCAAGAGTTTGTGTTGGAGCCGGGCGACATGCTCTATTTGCCGCCCCGCTACGCACACGATGGCGTGGCGCTGGATGCGGGCTGCCAAACCTATTCCATTGGCTTTCGCGCGCCGCGTGCGGGCGAGCTGGCGCGTGAGCTGCTGCATCGCATCGCCGAAGAAATTGCTGACGGCATGGAAGATGATCCCCAACTCTCCAAGCTCTATTCAGACGCTACCCAACAAGCCACCGCTCAGCCCGGTCTGTTGCCGCCTGAGCTCACGGCATTTGCTACTCAAGCAGTGAGCAAGGCGCTGGCAGATCAAACCCTGATTGAGCAATTGATTGGCGAATACCTTACCGACCCGAAGCCGAATATGTATTTTGAAGAAAACCGTTTATCCAAACGGTTTTCAAAAGTCGTCTTGCATCCGGCCACTCGCATGAACTACGACGCAAAGCATCTCTTCATCAACGGGCAAAGCTTTCGCTGCGCAGGAAAAGATGCCAAGCTGCTGCGCAAATTGGCTGACGAGCGAACACTGTCTGCGACAGATTTGAAAGCTGGCAGTGCAGCGCTGGTGTCGGCCATCGGCGAATTTGCAAAAGAGGGATGGTTGTATGGAGAGTAAAGAGCCGATTCAACAAGGTTTGCTTGACGGTACATTCGCGGGCCGCGCGGATTTCCAACAGCTCATCCGCGAGTCAATAGCACAAGCGGCCCGCGAGGGCTGGCGCGAGATGATTTGGTGCGACCTCACGTTTGAAGACTGGCCATTGGGCGAGCGAGCCGTGATCGATAGCCTGCAAGCCTGGAGCTTAGGCGGCCGCAAGCTGACCTTGATGGCCAAGCGCTTTGACACGCTGATTGCCACCCATCACCGCTTCGTCAATTGGCGTAAACAGTGGGATCACATCATCGAAGCACGGGGCGTGAGCAGCGCAAGCGAAGAGGAATTTCCCAGTGTGATTTGGAGCCCGGGCTGGGTGATGCAACGCCTGCAACGCGATTGGTGCAAAGGTGTGGCGGGCGCTGAGCCGGCACGCCGTTTGCAGACGCGCGAATTGCTGGCCGACTGGTTGGGCAAGAGTTCACCTGCTTTTCCAGCCAGTACTTTGGGCTTGTAACCTCGATTTTTTGAGGCGATTTTGCCGATTTGCCGGCACGGAATCTGCCTAGAATGCTCATGATTTAGAAGCATTGGGTTTTTGAGCCTAAAAAGCCTGTCCAAGCGCTGTTTTGACTCAGGTAACATCGCTTTTTGCCCAGAAAAATAAGCTTTTTTATCAGGTCTGTCGTGCGTCTAAATTCAATCAAGTTATCCGGGTTCAAATCCTTTGCTGAGCCCACCAACTTCATGCTTCCGGGGCAGCTGGTCGGGGTGGTTGGGCCCAATGGTTGCGGCAAGTCCAACATCATGGATGCGGTGCGCTGGGTGCTGGGCGAGAGCCGTGCGTCTGAGCTGCGCGGCGAGTCGATGCAAGATGTGATCTTCAACGGCACGACTTCCCGCAAGGCAGCCTCGCGTTCGTCGGTGGAATTGGTGTTTGACAATGCTGATCACCGCGCAGGCGGGCAGTGGGCGCAGTTCACGGAAATTTCTGTCAAGCGTGTGCTCACGCGTGATGGCACGAGCAGCTACTACATCAACAACCAACCCGTGCGCCGCCGTGATGTGCAGGATGTGTTTCTGGGCACGGGTCTGGGTCCACGCGCCTACGCCATTATTGGCCAGGGCACGATCAGCCGTATCATTGAATCGCGTCCGGAAGAGCTGCGCTTGTTTTTGGAAGAAGCCGCAGGCGTGTCCAAATACAAAGAGCGCCGCCGCGAGACGGAAAACCGCCTCACCGATACGCGCGAGAACCTCACCCGCGTGGAAGACATCTTGCGCGAGCTGAATGCGAATTTGGACAAGCTGGAAAAACAAGCCGAGGTGGCGCAGAAATACAAAGTGCTGCAAGAAGGCATCAGCCTCAAGCAACAGCAATTGTGGTTTTTGAAGCGTGCGGACAGCGAGGCGGAGCAACGCAAGGTCAAAGCCGATCAAGAGGCCGCAGTGAACGCGCTGGAATCGCGCATTGCTGATTTGCGCAAAATTGAAAGTGAGCTGGAAACGATTCGCCAAGCCCACTATGCCGCAGGCGATGGCGTGAATCAAGCGCAAGGCCTGCTGTATGAGGCCAGTGCGGAAGTGGGGCGCTTAGAGGCGGAGATTCGTTTCGTGGTGGAAGGCCGTCAGCGCATGGAAGCGCGCTTGGCTCAAATCAAAGAGCAGTCAAGCATGTGGGCGCAGCGCAAAGATGACGCCACTGCGGAGATTGAGTCGCTGGCCGAAAAAGCTGCGCAGGGCGACGAGCAATCGGCCCTGCTGGCGGCCCAGTTTGAAGAGCTGCAAGACCGCTTGCCGGAATTGGAAGAGGCCTTGCGCACAGCGCAAGCTAAATCCAACGAGCAGCGCAATGCGGTGGCGCAGGTGCAGCAGCAAATTCAGGTGCTGGCGGCGGATCAGCGCAACATTGAAGAGCAAACCCGCAACTTGAGCCTGCGCCGCGAACGTTTGATTGCGGATAAAAATGCACTTGCCTCGCCTGATGAGCAGCGCTTGGTGAACCTCACGGCGCAACTGGCCACGGCTAACGAAGCCAAAGACGTGCAGGAAGCTCGCTTGCATGAGTTGCAAGAGCGCTTACCCCAGCTCGATGAAGAGCGCCGTTTAAGGCAAACTGCACTGAATCATGAGTCTTCGAAAAACGCTGATTTGTCGGCTTGCTCTGAAGCGCTTAAAGCCCTGCAAGACAAGGTCAAGACCGATGGCAAGCTCAAGCCTTGGCTACAAAAGCACGGGCTTGATTCGCTGGCCGCTTTGTGGACGAAGCTGCACATCGAGCAAGGCTGGGAACAAGCGCTCGAAGCTGCGCTGCGCGAGCGTATGAACAGCTTGGAAGTGGGCCGCTTGGAAACCGTGCGCGCCTTTGCGCAAGACACACCGCCAGCAAAATTGGCTTTCTACACCGCACCACAAGCAGTTGCTCCTGATCATGCCAGCGCTTTGCCCAAGCTATTGGATTTGCTGCGTGTGAATGATGCGGGCTTGAAAGCTCTGCTCGCGCATTGGCTGCATGGCTGCTACACCGCGCAAAGTGTGGAAGATGCCCTGGCTGCGCGCGACAAGCTGCAAGCCGGCGAAGTGATTTACGTGAAAACTGGGCATTGCGTGAGCAGCCACAGCGTGAGCTTTTATGCGCAAGATTCTGAGCAAGCCGGTTTGCTCGCGCGTGCGCAGGAGATTGAAAACCTCGACAAGCAGCTGCGAGCTCAAGCGCTGATCGTTGAAGAATGCCGTAATGCGCAAATCAAGAGCGAGGCCGCTTACAACGATGCATCCCAGCGCTTGGTGAGTACACGCCGCGAAGCGCAGGAAAGCATCTCGCATGCGCATGAGCTGCAGGTCGAAACCTTGCGCTTGACTCAGCTGGCCGAGCAAACCCGCGCCCGCTTCGATCAGCTCTCGGGTGATTTGCAAGAAATTGATGCGCAACTGCAAGAGATGCAAGAGCGCAAAGCCACCGCCGAGGCTCGCTTTGAAGAGCTGGATATGCAGCTGGCCAACACGCAAGAGCGGCACGCCCAGTTGGATGAAAACGTGATCGGCGCAGAACGCAAGCTCTCAGAAGCCCGCGAACAGCAGCGCAGTCTGGAGCGCCAAGCGCAGGAAGCGCAATTTGCGCTGCGCACCCTCGAGGCCCGGAAAAGTGAATTGGCTCGCTCGATCGACACGGCGGTGCAACAAGTGGCGTCTCTGGCAGAAGAAAATACCCGCGCCGGGGAAGAACTGACCCGCTTGACCGATGCCTCGGCGCAAGCAGGCTTACAAAGTGCGTTGGCTGTGAAGCTGGAGCGCGAGCAAAAGCTGGGTGCCAAGCGCAGCGAGTACGATGATTTGACCTCCAAGCTGCGCGCTTCAGACGAACGCCGCTTGCAGCTGGAGCGCGAGCTCGATCCCTTGCGCGCCAAGATCACCGAATTGCAACTCAAAGAGCAGGCCGCCCGGATTGGCTTGGAGCAATACAGCCAGCACTTGCAAGAAGCCAATGCCGACATAGAAGCCTTGGCCAAGAGCATTGATGAAGGCAACGTGAAACTCAGTGGTTTGCAGGGCAGCATCGATCAATTCCAGCGCGAAGTGGCTGCGCTGGGCGCGGTGAACCTGGCGGCTCTGGAGGAGCTGACGGCATCACGCGAGCGCAAAACTTTCCTTGACGCGCAAATGGCCGATTTGAACGAGGCGATTACCACGCTGCAAGATGCCATCATCAAGATCGACGGTGAAACCCGCGAGCTGCTGCAAGGTACGTTCAATACCGTCAATGAGCATTTCGGAAAAATGTTCCCTGAGCTGTTTGGCGGTGGCAATGCCAAGCTGATGATGACGGGCGACGAGATTCTAGACTCCGGCGTGCAGGTGATGGCGCAGCCACCGGGCAAGAAGAACCAAACGATTCACTTGCTCTCCGGGGGCGAGAAAGCGCTCACCGCGATTGCCCTCGTGTTCGCCATCTTCATGCTCAATCCCGCGCCGTTTTGCTTGCTGGATGAGGTGGACGCGCCGCTCGATGATGCGAATACCGAGCGCTATTCAAAACTCGTGGCTTCCATGAGCAAGAAAGGCACGCAGTTCCTCTTTATCAGCCACAACAAGATTGCGATGGAAATGGCCGAACAACTGATTGGTGTGACCATGCAAGAGCAAGGTGTCTCACGTATCGTGGCGGTGGACATGGAAGAGGCCCGCCAGTTGGCGGAGGTGGCGTGAATGCGCACCGACGAGCCGCCTCAAGGTGCGCGTGCCCCCTCGGGGGGCAGCGGCGACAC
>JBJTSL010000439.1:0-2682 GCA_046076625.1 Allobrachymonas sp. | reverse complement strand
GAATCGCGGCGTTTGGTCAATGACCGGATGCTGCGGGAGCTGCGTGTTGCTCTTCGGTATCCGACGGTGAGCGAAGGCTTGCGTGCGAATGTGGTCGCAACCACCTACTAACTCTTGCGAATTGTCCCCCTCTGCCTTCGCGAGAGGGTGGGGCGAGGGCAGTTGTGTGTTGTTCGTCAATCATGATCTTTCTTTCTCAATTAAAAAATCCACCAGCACACGCACGCGGGCAGAAAGCTGGCGGTTTTGCGGGTAAAGAATATAAAAAGGGCGCGAGCGGCCAGCGTAGGGCTGCAGCACCTCGGTCAGCTCGTTGGGATGCGCCGCTGCAATCCAATCAAAAGTTTGCGCCAAACCGAGGCCTGCTCGCGCCAGCACGATTGCGCCTAGCGGCCCCTCGCTGACTCGCACTTCGCTTTTCAGGCTCATTTCTACCGCCTGGCCTTCTTCCATAAAAATCCACGGCAATACGCGCCCTGTGCTCGGCAGAACGAAGGGCAGGGTGACATGATGCTTATCTTTCAGCGCTTGCAAATTGAGCGGCTGGCCGTGGCGCTTGAGATATGCTGGGTTCGCATACACACCCACCTTGGCATCTTCCAGCTTGCGAGCCACCAGCCGTGAAGCGGGCGGCTCGCCTAAGCGTATGGCCACGTCATAGCCATCTTCCACAAAATCAATGTTGCGATTGGCGATGTTGATCTCCACCTCAATTTGCGGATAGCGCTCGCGAAAGGCGGGCAGGCGCGGCAGCAACCGGTAATGCGCATAGGTGCTGGGCACACTGATGCGCAAGAGCCCGCGCGGTTCGCGATGCTGGCCAGTGATCGTCAGCTCCGCATCTTCAATCTGCGCCAGCGCCGCGCGACATTGCTCGAAATACACGCGGCCATCTTCGGTGAGCTGCACGCTGCGCGTGGTGCGGCGAAACAGCTTGAGCCCCAGGCGATCTTCTAAGCGCCCGATGCCACGGCTGACGGCTGCTGGCGTAATGCCCAGTGCATGCGCGGTTTGTGTGAAGCTACCC
Organism: Allobrachymonas sp.; assembly: GCA_046076625.1. Lineage (GTDB taxonomy): Bacteria > Pseudomonadota > Gammaproteobacteria > Burkholderiales > Burkholderiaceae_C > JANMDU01. The sequence continues at coordinate 1,655 of JBJTSL010000439.1, read as the reverse complement.
AACTCTGCGGCTTTGCAAAACAGGGCAATAGTGCTTAGTTGGGTGGCTTGTGTATCCATACGCCCCAGGCTTTCAAGAGGTAGATTATTAATTACATTATGTAATCATAAATTCAATATCAAAGCCATTTATCTTCTTAAAAAGAATCAATACAGTACAAACCTTCTTTAAAAGGAACCGCAATGAAACCCGTTTTAATGATCGTCACTTCCCATGCCCAGCTGGGCAACACCGGCAAAGGCACTGGCATTTGGGCCGAGGAGCTCACCACGCCGTATTACGCGCTGCAAGATGCTGGCATCGAAGTCACGCTCGCTGCCCCCTTGGGTGGCTTGCCACCGTTTTCTGACGGCTCGGTGAAAGAGCCCGTGGAGGCCAACGAAGGCTCAGTCAAGCGCTTTTTGCAAGACGCTGCGGCCATGGCCAAATTCAAAGCCACGCTCAAGACGGCGGATGTCAAAGCCGAAGATTTCAGCGCTGTCTTCCTGCCCGGCGGCCACGGCACGATGTGGGATACCGCCAATGATTTGCACACCGCCCGTCTCGTGGCCGATAGCTTCAACGCTGGCAAACCCACAGCATCTGTCTGCCACGGCCCCGCAGGTCTGGTGAAAGCGCTGCGTCCAGACGGCAAGAGCATCGTGTTCGGCAAAAAAATCAATGCCTTCACCAATGAAGAAGAAACCGCCGCTGGCCTGATGGACATCGTGCCCTTCCACTTAGAAAGCAAGCTGCGCGAGCTCGGCGGCATATTTGAGCACGGCCCGATGTGGGGCGCATACGCCGTGCGCGATGGCAATTTGATTACCGGGCAAAACCCCGCATCGAGCGCACTCGTCGCTCAGCATGTGGTGGCGGCTTTGCAAGGCAAATAAATTTACTACAAATTTAATAGCACTTTACGCAGATTTTATGCCGGCGAGAGGCCATTTTTATCTCAAAATCATAGGAAAACTCATCATGAAAACATCTTTCTTAGCTATCGCGACAGCAGCCTTGTTCAACGCATCCGCGCAAGCTCAATCCTTTGAGCTCACCAGCCCAGACGTTGCCGCAGGCAGCACAATAGCAGCGCCCTACATCTTCAACGGCTTCGGCTGCACCGGCGGCAATCTCTCGCCTGAATTGAATTGGAGAAACGCCCCCGCAGGCATCAAGAGTTTCGCCGTGATGCTGCACGACCAAGTCGCACCCACCGGCGGCGCAGGCTTCTGGCATTGGGTCGCCATCAATTTGCCGGCCACCACCACCAGCTTGCCGCGCGGCGCTGGCGCTGCCGACGGCAAAAACCTCCCCGCCAGCGCTCGCCAAATCAACACCGATTTCGGCACACCCGGCTACGGCGGCCCTTGCCCACCACATGCATTTCACAAGGCTTGCAGTCAAAGCGCAGGGTGAGCTTTTCTTTGCCGTTGATGAGCTGCATCGGCTCGGCTTTGACCGTGCCTTGCACACCTGTGATGCCTTTGGCTTGCTTGGGGCAGAGCGAGAGCGAGAAGCGCACGCAATGCTTGGTGATCATCAGGCTCACCTCGCCTTCTTCCTCGTGGCTCTCATACGCCGCGCCAATCACCTTCACACCGTGCTTGGCATAAAAATCATGCGCTTTTTGATTGAACACATTGGCCAGACAGGTGAGCGTGTCTTCGGGATAC
>JBJTSL010000438.1:0-3798 GCA_046076625.1 Allobrachymonas sp. | reverse complement strand
ACCACCACGGTAGTGGGCAGCGCGGTGAAGAAATCCCAGAGATCGGGCAAATCCACCGCTTCAAAATAAATCACGACATGCCAACCCAGCGCTTTGATGCGATGAGCGATTTCCAGCAGCTCATCTTTCGGCGTGAAATCCACGAGGCGCTTCACGAAATTGAAGCGCACGCCGCGCACGCCAGCTTGATGCAGCGCTTGCAATTCGCTATCCGAAATGCTGCGCTTCACAGTTGCCACACCTCGGGCTTTGCCGTTGGATGCGATGCAGGCATCGACCATCGCGCGATTGTCTGCGCCGTGACATGTGGCTTGCACGATCACGTTACGGGCAAAGCCTAAGTGATCTCTGAGTGCAAAGAGTTGTGCCTTCGAAGCATCGCAAGGTGTGTACTTTCTCTCGGGCGCATAGGGAAATTCTGCGCCGGGGCCAAACACATGGCAATGCGCATCAACTGCACCTGCTGGTAATTGGAAACGCGGCTTGGCCGGGCCTTCGTACCAATCGAGCCAGCCTGCGGTTTTGGTGAAACCACCCGTAGTGATTTTTGACATAGGGTGTTCAGTCGATGTATTTCAGACCTGCTTTTTCAAGCGCAGGTCGCATGTTGTACATATCGAGCCCGAGGATGCCGCTTGCGAGCTTGTTGCGCTTCTCACCTTCATTGGCTTCGCGCGCTTGGGCAGCCTCCCGAGTCTTTTGCACGAGAACTTTGGGCACAACAACGATGCCATCGTCATCAGCCACCACCGCATCACCGGGCTGCACGCTCATACCTGCGCACACGACGGGAATATTCACCGAGCCTAGGGTGGCTTTGATCGTACCCTTGCTGGAAATGGCCTTGCTCCATACGGGGAAGCTCATCTCTTTCAAAGTTTTCACATCGCGTACACCGGCGTCAATGATGAGTCCTCTTGCGCCGCGTGCTTGGAAGCTGGTGGCAAGCAAATCACCAAAATAGCCATCCGTGCATTCAGCGGTGATCGCGGCTACCACGATGTCACCCGGTTGGATCTGTTCTGCCACCACATGCATCATCCAGTTGTCACCCGGGTGCAGGAGCACCGTCACGGCTGTGCCGCTGGTTTGTACGCCGCTATAGATCGGACGCATGTAGGGTTTCATGAGGCCCACGCGCCCCATGGCTTCGTGCACGGTTGCGCTGCCCAGGGATGCCAAAGCGTCAGTCGCTACGCGGTCCGCACGGGTGATGTTGCGATAGACCACACCAAGTTCAAACATGATTATTTCCCTTGCTTTTTCAGTCGTGAATCGAGACGAGAAAACACACGTCGTGTGTTACCTTCAAAAATCGCTGCCTTATCTGCCGCGCTCAGTTGCGTCGAAGCGTCGATGTAACGCTTGGTGTCGTCGTAGTAATGCCCGGTTTGCGGGTCGATGCCGCGTACCGCGCCGATCATCTCGCTGGCAAAGAGGACGTTTTTCACGGGAATCACTTTGTTCAAAAGATCAATGCCCGGCTGGTGATACACGCAGGTGTCAAAGTAGATGTTGTTCAGCAAATGCTCTTCTAGCAAAGGCTTTTTCATCTCTTGAGCCAAGCCCCTGAAGCGCCCCCAGTGGTAGGGCACCGCGCCACCGCCATGGGGAATGAGGAATTTCAGCGTGGGGAAATCTTTGAAGAGATCACCGCTCAGGCATTGCATGAAGGCTGTGGTATCTGCGTTCAAATAGTGTGCGCCAGTGGTATGAAAGCAAGCATTGCAACTTGTACTCACATGGATCATCGCTGGCAAATCGTATTCAACCATTTTTTCGTAGATCGGATACCAGTGCTTGTCCGTCAGAGGCGGCGAAGTCCAATGGCCGCCACTGGGGTCGGGGTTCAAATTGATACCGACAGCCCCATACTCCTTGACGCATTTCTCCAGCTCAGGAATACAGGTCTTCGGGTCAACGCCCGGAGATTGAGGCAGCATGGCCACAGGCACGAAATGATCGGGGAAGAGTGTGGAGACGCGGTAGCACAGCTCATTGCATATCGCCGCCCAAGTGCTAGACACACTGAAATCGCCAATGTGATGCGCCATGAAGCTCGCGCGTGGCGAGAAGAGCGTCATGTCATTACCGCGCTCTTTCATGAGTTTGAGTTGGTTGGCAAGGATGGTCTCTTGGATGTCGTCGTCGGATATGGTGAGGTCTGCGACTTTGGGCATGGCGGCAGGGTCTTTGATGCCCGCGATTTGCGCATTGCGCCACGTCTCCAGCGCCTTTGGAGCGGTGGTGTAGTGGCCGTGGCAGTCGATGATGAGGCTCATGGTGGTTGTCTGAAGTTTGAATAAAAATTAATTGGGTTCTGACCCCGATTAATTTGGAACAGGCGTCATGCCCTGGGCTTGTTTAAGGGGGATGCTTTGCGCGGAGTTGGCGAAAGCGAGGAATTCTGTCACCACAGGCAGCGCCTCTGAGCGCGCTTGCGTGGGAATACCTGCGCTGAAGGTGGTGATGTAGGCCACTTCCTTTGGCAATGTGCCCAGCAGCTCGATGCCCGGTAAATTGATCAATTCGGAGAGTTGTTGGAAACCCATTTCCGCTTCGCTGTTGGCCACCAAACTGCCCACGGGCATGCCGGGCGGGGGCACGATGGTTTTGGCTTTCAATTGCTGCGCAATACCCATTTTTTCGAAGAGCTGAGCAAGATACACACCGCTGGGCCCTGTGGAATAGCTGATGCTTTTGGCCGCCAATAGTGTGGTTTTTAGGGCGCTTGCCGACGTGATATCTACGTGAGATGCTCCTTTTTTAATAGCCATCGCAATCGGCGACTGCACCAAATCAACACGCGAACCCGGCTGCACATGGCCGCTGGCGATCAGCTTGTCGATCGCGTCTGAGCCCAGAATCACCAGATCAAACACTTCACCCGCAGCGACGCGCTTGGCCGCATCCACCCCGCCCACGGATTCGATCTGCAACCGGTGGGGGGGGTATTTCTCAAACGCAGCGACCAGCTCTGCGAGCAGCGCACGCGTGGCCATTGAAGAAATGCCTTGAGCGATCAGCATGACAGGAAAAGAAGCAGTTGTGCCATGCGCATGATTAAAGTGCAAAAACCAACTCCTGAGGGCGGGAAGGCCTACCTAGCAGCTATTCAAAAGCTCAATATCCGTAGTTGCCCCATGCCAAAAGCGCTGTATTTCAGGCATGGTAGCGGCATGGATTTGAAGCAACTGGAATATTTCGTTCGCGTGGCCGAGCTCGGAAGCTTCACGCGCGCTGCGCAGCAGTTGCACATTGCCCAGCCAGCACTCTCGCGCCAAGTGCGTTTGCTGGAAGTGGAGCTACGGCAAAACCTTCTTCTGCGCAATGGGCGCGGCGCGCTGCCCACCGAAGCGGGCAAGCTGCTGCTTGAGCATGGGCGCGGCATTTTGCATCAGGTGGAACGCGCCAAAGAAGAGTTGGGCCGCGCACGCGGTGGGCTGTCTGGTCGCGTGGCTGTTGGCATGCCCACCAGCGTCGCCAAGGCACTGGCGGTGGCGCTCACACGCGAGTTCCGTTCACGCATGCCCGAGGCCACACTGGCCATCAGCGAGGGGCTGTCGGTGGCCATGCAAGAAGCCTTGCTCAACGGGCGCTTGGACATCGCCCTGCTCTATAACGCTTTACCCACCCCTGAGCTTGAGCTTTTGCCACTGCTGGACGAAGCGCTGTATCTCGTGCAGCCAGCCGCCAAGAAGTCAGGTGCTCAGATTGTGTCCAAATCCGCCTCAGCGGTCAAAAAACCTGCCAACCCCACGCAATTCCCCTTAGCGGAACTGGCCGATCTTCCACTGG
>JBJTSL010000437.1:0-4442 GCA_046076625.1 Allobrachymonas sp. | reverse complement strand
GAGCCGGTGCCGGTGCTGGTGACCACCACGCCGAGCTGGCCGCTCACACGAGCGCTGGCATCGGCCATATTGCAGGCGCCCGCTTCGCCGCGAGCGGGCACGAAACGAATTTGCCCGAGGCGATGGAAGGCATCGAGCATGGGCATGTTGTGTATCGAGATCACGCCGCTTGCCATTCGCACACCTTGCGCGGCCAAGAAGCGTGCCACGATTTCACCCGTGTTGATGGGTGCGTGAGTGTGCAGGATCGCCTCAGACATGCTGCAGCCGCCAGCTCAGAATATGCGCTGCCTCTTTGACTTGGGTGATCAACAGCGGCAGCTTGTCCTCCGGGATACGCGAGGACAAGACCGTGATGCTCACAGCGGCAATGACTTGTTTATCTGCATTGATGACCGGAGCTGCAATGGTGGATATACCTGACTCGAAACCGCCTTGGCTCAAGGCATAGCCTGCTTGTGCCGCCTCATCCACCAGAGCTTTCAGCGCTTTCGCGCTTTGCGGTGTACTCTTGGAGAACTGCTTCATCTCAAGGCCCGCGTAAAGCTGCGTGATGTAGGCCATATCCAAGCCGCCGAGCAATACGCGCCCCAGCACGGTGGCATGCGCTGGCAGGCGCGCCCCAATTTGAATCGCATGAAACGTGGCCAAACGCCCCAAGGCTTTTGCCACGACCACCACATCGCGCCCATCACGCACCACAATGTGTGAGGAGTAGCCGCAAGCATCAGAAAGCGATTCCAGCACGGGCCTACCTTGCTCTGTGAGCTCCATGGACGACAAGAATTCAAACCCCAAGCGCAGCACAGCGACACCCAAACGATAGCTTGGATGCGTGCCCGGCTCACCGACGCGCTCCAGATAGCCGGCCTGCTCCAAGGTTTGCAGCATGCGAAACACACTGGCGCGGGGCAAATCAGCCATCTTGGCCAATTGCGCGCCCGAGAGCACACGCCGCTCGTGAGTGAAATAGCCCAAAATTTCCAACCCCCGCGCCAATGCAGGTACGGTGTAGCGCGAGTTTTCGTTTTTGAGTGTCGAGGTCATATCGTTGTTCATAGAGGTCAGTACGAGCGACGGACCGGTCGTGCGGGTATGGAAAGTTGCAATAAATCGTTGATGCTGTTTGCGGCTTCGAGCGCACACAAATGACCGGCATCGCGCAGTTCAATATAAGGAGCTGAGATGTCTTTCGCCAATGCTTGGCAAGCAGCCGGTGGCGTGATCACATCAGCCTGCCCGCAGGCCACGGTGATCTTTGCTGCGCTAGCGGCCCGAAACGCATGCAAGTCCGCATGGATATCTCCGACGCTGAGCATATGTGTGGCTTGCGTGTAGCCACCCACATTGAGCTGACCCATCATCTGCTTGGCCAAGGCCAAATGTTCGGTGTCTGCTGCAGGGCTGAGCAAGCGAGGCGCTCGCTGCAGCGCCATTTCTCGCATGCCCAACGTTTCCATGGCACTGAGACGCTGCTGCTTCTTGGCGGCTTGCACTTCAGCCGTTGCCCTGCCATAGCCCTGTGCGGGCGCAAGCAGGGTGAGTTGTTCAATGCGCTGGGGCTGCAAACGTGCAGCACTTGCGGCCATGAGGCAGCCCAAGGAATGCCCCACCAGATGCACGCGTTCGATGTTCATTTGATCGAGCCAAGCCCACAAGATGTGTGCATAGTCACTTGCTGTGGGCTCACTGCTTTTCAAAGGGCTGGAATCCGCATAACCCGGCGCATCCCAAGCCAGCACATGACGCGGCCCCGCGGCCTGCAATTGATAGACCCAACTACCCGAACCTGAACCGATGCCATGCATGAGCACAACAGGCTCTTGCCCATTGGTTTGACCCGCCTCACGAAAGCGTACAAAGCCATTGAAGGGCAATGCACAGCCGCTGGTGGGCATGGCCTGCAATCGCTCGATCAAACTCATGGGTTCACCTGTTCAGCGCTTGAGTTGTGACAGCGCAGAGCCCGGTGGATAGACCGGGCGAATCGGGCTGGGGCTGCCCAGCATCACACACATCAGTGCATCTTCATCGCCTACATTGATTTCCTCGCGGTACACACCCGGCGGTACGCTGATCAAATCGCGCTCCTTGAGCACAGCCTCCCAGCGGTCAGTCACCACGCCCAGCGCATCGCGTTTTTCGCAGACAACCTTGAGCTGACCTCGCACGACAAAAAATATTTCCTCGACATCATGGTGAATGTGGCTTGGGCCTTCATGATGCCCCGGAATCACCATGGTGGAAAACGTGAAGTGGCCAGCAGGCACGGTATTGCTGTCGGCCGTCACGCCCGCGCCGCCCGTGCCCACGTAGCGCATTTGCGCGCGACGGTATTTGGGGTCGTAATCGGCTTGGAATTTCAGGGTGTTCCAATCGTAGCTTCGAGTGTCGTAGCGGGCCACGCGGCTGTTCATCCAAGCCTCGAAGCTTTGACCGGGCGCGGCCAGCATACCCTGCTGAATCTGCGCCTCGGGCGGAATCGCGGCATCCAGAAGGCCGCGCACATTGAAGATGGGTTCATTCGCTGCTTGCATGGTTTGCTCCATCACTTGACTTCAATTCATTACAAAGCCGCCATTGACCGGCAGCACCTGACCAGTAACAAAGCCCGCCCCTTGGCTCAGCAAGAAAATGACTGCATCGGTGCAGTCTTGCGGCAATTGCTCACGCTCGATGGCGCGGCCTGCTTTGTAGTGGGCATGGCGCGCGGCCGGTACGTACTCGGTGGATTCACCCGCCACCAAGCCAGGTGCAATCGCATTCACGGTGATGCCGTCGCCCCCCATTTCGCGCGCCATGCTGCGCGTCATGCTAATGACCGCACCCTTGCTGGCCACGTAAGCCATCAAGCGCGGCGCACCCCAAAGCGCGGTGTCAGAGGCGATATTCACCACACGACCTCGGCTGGATGTTTTCAAATGCGCGTGCGCAGCAGTGGTCACCAGCCAAACGCCTTTGATATTGACTTGCATCACTTGGTCAAACATGCTCTCCTCCAACTCATGCATGAGTTTGCCGCCGGAGTGAGTGATGGCGGCATTGTTGACCAAACCATCCAGTCCACCCAGCCACGCGGCAGCGGCTTGCATCCCGCGCGACACAGATTCAGAATGAGCCACATCCATTTGCACAAAATGCGCCGCCTCACCCAATTCAGCAGCCAAGGCCTGCCCACGCTCCACCAACACATCCGAAATCACCACCCGCGCCCCCGCCTGTACGCAGGCACGCGCAAACGCCTCGCCCAAGCCACGCGCTGAACCCGTGATCAGGATACGATGATCTTGCAGAACGGAAGTATGGGTCATATTTGTTTCACAAAAGAATCGTTGATTCGTTAGTGATTAATTATGGCATAATCTAAACGTTTGCGCAAGTGCTAGAAATCACCGTGTGATGCGGCGATTTCTGCAAAGTTTTATCCGCAGTGCACCTGCAAGCCATGGCGAGCGCTCGTATCATGGGAAATCTGAGCTGAAGAGATAAAGAAAAGGAATACATCATGGACATGGGTATCGCGGGCCGCTGGGCCTTGGTCGGTGGCGCGAGCAAAGGCTTGGGGTTTGGCTGCGCTGCAGCGCTGGCCGCCGAGGGCGTGAATGTGGTGATGGTCTCGCGCGGGCGCGAGGCCTTAGAAGCATCTGCTATAAAATTAAGAGCAAACTGCGCAGATTTGATGCCGGGGGATGACCAAAAACAGCCTGAAATTCACACGGTGGCGGCAGATATCACCACAGTCGCTGGCCGCGAAGCCATCTTCGCCTTGCGCAAGGATTTCGACATCGTGGTGACCAATGCGGGCGGCCCACCTGCTGGTGATTTCCGCTCTTGGGATCGCGACACCTGGCTGGCGGCCTTGGATGCCAACATGCTCACCCCGATTGAACTCATCAAAGCCACGGTGGATGGCATGGCCGCGCGAGGCTTTGGCCGCATCGTCAACATCACCAGCAGCGCAGTGAAATCGCCGATTGATATTTTGGGATTGTCCAACGGGGCAAGAAGTGGCCTCACGGGTTTCGTGGCTGGCATTGCCCGTTCTTCTCTTGCCGCGCAGGGAGTGACCATCAACAACCTGCTGCCCGGCATCTTCGACACCGACCGCTTGGCCAGCAACTTCGCCACGCAGGCAGCCAAAGCTGGCAAATCGGTGGAAGACATTCGCGCCGCTCGCATTGCCGCCCTGCCCGGCAAGCGCCTCGGTAACGCAGAAGAATTCGGCAAAACTTGCGCGTTTCTGTGCAGCCAACACGCCGGCTATATCAACGGACAAAACATTCTGATCGACGGCGGCAGCTTTCCGGGCACCTTCTAGGAAACTTGACCTACCGCGACACCCCGTGAATCTATACTCGCTGCATGCCCCACCTGCTCCTGGTTGAAGACGACGAACTACTCCGTGATGGCCTCTCGGGGCAGCTCGCGCAGTTGGGCTACAC
>JBJTSL010000436.1:0-4268 GCA_046076625.1 Allobrachymonas sp. | reverse complement strand
CGCTTAGACAAAGCCGCCGACAAGATCCTGGCCCTGCATCAAGCCCAAGACAAAGTAGGTGCAACCCCAGCCTTGGAGCCCAAGCGCCAACCCTCATACTGGGCATAGCAGCGGGAACACCTCGTAGATGCGAGCGATCAGCACCGCCCACAGGTCGTGCGCTTTTGAGGGCTTGGGCGGGATCGGATCGTAGGCGCGTAGGATGCGCTGGCGCAAGGTGGCTTGCACTTGGGCCACGGCGATCTCATCGATTGCACTGGCCGGGTGAAACATCACTTTGCTGGGTAAAGATTGATCGCCGGCGTCAGCTTGGGGTTTGGTGTCAGATTCGTTGGCATCAATGCCGCCAGCCACTGCATCAAACATCTCCTCAAATACCCCATCAACGACGCACACATGAAAATGCACGTGCTCGTTCAGGCTGGAGCCAAAGACTATGAAGTCCATAACACTCTACGCAGATTTTATGCCGGCCGATGCGGTTTTTTGCTTAAAGTTTGCTGCATTGCGCAGTGGCCTACCCAAAGCGCAACGCAGTACATTCACAAACAAACATTCGAGTCTGGGCGGCAGAGGAATTCGGCCCAGACTGCTAGCGACGATCCTCCAGGGCGTGGGCAATCGTGCCCAGATCCACGTATTCGAGCTCGCTGCCAATCGGTACGCCACGGCTCAGGCGCGTCACCTGCAATCCTCGGCTTTTGAGCATTTGCGCCAAGATGTGCGCTGTGGCCTCGCCTTCTGCGGTGAAGTTGGTCGCCAAAATCACTTCGCGCACGGCGGGCTCGGCAGCTCGCGCGAGCAAGCGCTCTGCCCCAATTTCTTTCGGCCCTACGCCATCCAGCGGCGAAATTTTGCCCATGAGCACGAAATACAGGCCCCTGTAGGCCCCGGTACGCTCCATCGCTGCTTGGTCTGCCGGCGTCTCCACCACGCAGAGCTGGCTCACATCGCGATTTGCGTCTTGGCAGGTGACGCAGATGTCACTCTCGGTGAAGGTATAGCAGCGCTGGCAATGCTTGACCGCCTTGGCCGCGCCTTCTAATGAGCGTGCCAACAGCACTGCGCCCTCTCGGTCATGCTGCATCAGGTGATACGCCATGCGAGCAGCCGACTTCGCGCCCACGCCAGGCAGGCGTCGCAGGGCTTCGATCAGGCTGGAGAGGCTATGGGTATCGGGCATAGTGGCTATGAATACCTTAAAACGGAAACTTCATCCCCGGAGGCAAGGGCATGCCGGCGGTGAGTTTGCCCATCTTCTCCTGCGAAGTTTCTTCCGCTTTGCGCACCGCTGCGTTGAAAGCCGCAGCAACGAGGTCTTCGAGCATGTCTTTGTCGTCAGCCAACAGGGACGGGGCGATTTCGATACGTTTGACGTCGTGTTTGCAGGTCATGGTGACTTTGACAAGGCCCGCGCCTGATTCGCCGGTGACTTCGACGTTGGCTAGCTCGTCTTGCGCTTTTTTCAAGTTGTCCTGCATGGCCTGGGCTTGCTTCATGAGGCCGGAGAGTTGTCCTTTGTTGAACATGTTGTTTCCTTCTGTGGAGATAAAAATTGAGATTGCTTTTGCCAGAAGCCGTCTGGTCTAGACGGCTTTGACGCTTCCGGGCACGATTTTCGCGCCCCATTGGGCGATCAAATTCTGCACCAGCGGGTCGTTTCGGATCAATGTTTCGGCTTGGCGCTGACGCTCTTCTAATTTTGCCGTGTTGCGCCGCGCCCAAGAGTCTTGCACCGGGCCGACCTCAATCACCAGCGCTTCGCTTCGCCCCAAGGCTTGCAAGGCGTTTTGCAGCTCATCGCGCACGCCATCACTTTTCAAACTCGGCTGGCCGACGCGCAAAGTCAGATGCGCCGCGCCCTTTTCCACACACTGGCTTTGCACGGCCAACTGCTGCACCAAGCCTTGCACGGCTTGTTGATCAAGCAACTGCTGCACGAGCTGCACCCAAGCATCGTGGTGGGCATCGGGTGGCACGGGCGCAATGCGGGCTTCTGTTCGCACGCTGGCCGCGCCCTGCTCGCGGATCGGCACGGCAAGGAGGCTTTTAGGTGCGCTAGGCGCTGTATTCGCCGCTAGCCCAGCGCTTTCAGAAACTACTGAATTGATAGCAGTCTGCTCAGATTCTATGCCGGCGATTAGCTGATTTTGCTCCAAAAATGGCGTTGCCGATTCAACGGGAGCAGGCGCTGCGGAAACTGGGACAGAATGCGCAACGGGTGGCGCGACAGGCGGTTCAACCGCCGGCTCAGGCTTCAGGCTTTTTTTTTCAGCCTCGGGATTTGCCATCAAATTCGCTGGGCGAAAACCTTTCGGCTTGAACGCCAAGAGCCGCAGCAAGCTCATGGTGAGGCCAGTGTATTCATCAGGCGCCAAGCCGAGTTCGCCGCGTCCGTGGATGGCGATGCTGTACAAAAGCTGGGTTTCGTCTGCGGGCATCAAGGCCGCCAGCCGCGCCGTTTCCACCGCTTCGCTGTCTTGTACATCATGGCTGCCCGGTACGTTCTGGCACACCGCCATGCGCTGCAAGACCACGGCCATGTCTTCCAGCGTGGAGGCGGCAGACAGCCCGTTGTCGCGCAAGGCATTGACAATGTCAAACACCGCTTTGCCATCACCCACAGCCAGCGCTTCAATCAAACGAAACACATAGCTTCTGTCCACCGCGCCCAGCATCTGGCGCACATTGGCCTCTTGCAAACTGCCCGCACCAAAAGCAATGGCTTGGTCGGTGAGCGACAAGGCATCGCGCATCGAGCCGCGCGCACCCCGCGCAATCAGGCGCAGCGCGCCGTCTTCGGCTTGGACGTTTTCTTCAGCCAGCACCTTGCGCAAATGCGCATGCACGATCTCTGGTGCCATCGGGCGCAGACTGAATTGCAGGCAGCGCGAGAGTACGGTGACCGGTACTTTTTGAGGGTCGGTCGTAGCCAACACGAATTTGAGGTATTCCGGCGGCTCTTCCAGCGTCTTGAGCATGGCGTTGAACGCCGTGTTCGTGAGCATGTGCACCTCGTCAATCATGAAGACCTTGAAGCGCCCTTGCACGGGTTTGTAGACCGCCTGCTCCAAAAGGCTTTGCACTTCGTCCACCCCCCGGTTTGAAGCGGCATCGAGCTCGGTGTAATCCACAAAGCGCCCTGCGTCAATGGCGCGGCACATGTCGCAGACACCGCAGGGCTCGGCCGTGATGCCGCCTGAGCCGTCTGTGCCCACGCAGTTGAGCGATTTGGCCAAGATACGGGAAACCGTCGTCTTGCCGACGCCACGGGTGCCAGTGAAAAGATATGCATGGTGCAAGCGCTGCTGCGTCAGTGCGTTGCTCAGGGCCTGCACCACATGCTCCTGCCCCACCATGTCGGTGAAGCTCTTCGGGCGGTATTTGCGGGCAAGGACGAGATAGCTCATGAGCCGATGATTTTAGCTTGCCCGATGGCAGCAACTGGTCAAATTTCCATGAAAAAAGCGCCACGGTAGGGCGCTTTTTGAGGGGCGGAGAGATGAGTCAGCGGTAATAGCCGGTATAGCCAATGCTGACTACATTGCCAAGACTTGGCTGACGGTAGTGAACGGCGGGATAGGCCAAATGCTGAGGCTGCAAATGCGGATGCAGATGCGAGTGAGGATGCGGACGGGCATACACCACAGGAGGTGCATAGACCACGGGCGCGGGGCGCACATAGACCACAGGGGGTTGTTGGATGTAGACCGTGGAGCTTTCGACGATGACAGGTGGGGTATGCACCGGGGCCTGCGTGATGGGACGCACGATCACCGGCGCCGGTTGCACTTGCACAGGCGCTGGGTTGCTCACTGGGGTGACGGAGAGCTGCACAAACGGCCCAGGGTCTTGCGGCATTTGCACTTGGTATTGCTTGCCGTTGAATTCATAGACCACGTTGTACGCCGTGGTTTTGTTCTCATAAAAGGTTTGCTGGGTGCAGCGCTGCACGTTTTGCGTGCTCGTCTCTGGCTTGCCGCCTTCGAGGTGATTGCCCAAAATCGCACCGCCAAAGATGCCAATGGCCGTTGCCGCAGCTCGGCCGTTTCCCTTGCCAATGGCATTGCCCACCGCGCCGCCAGCGACACCGCCGATCAGCGCACCGCCACCAGATTTGTTACCTTGGCTGGTGGTGGAGACTTGCTCAGTGGTGCAGACTTGGCGTGGTACGGCCACTTGTTGGATAACTGGCGTGGTAGAAATCACACGGCCCTGCTCTTGGGCCGCCGCTGCCGCACTTCCTAGGACGGCAATGGCAGAAACAC
>JBJTSL010000435.1:0-4099 GCA_046076625.1 Allobrachymonas sp. | reverse complement strand
GCCGCTCTGCGTAGGATATACCAATGGCGGACAGAACGAAAGTGAAGTGAATCACCGCCACCAGCGTCACGATTTGGATCTTTTCCAGATTGAGTTCGCCGCTCAATAAGTTTTGAGTGCATGCACGCCCGAGATGGAAATGATGGCAAAAGCGAGCTTGAGTTTCAAGTTGTAGGTGTTCACATGGTCAAGCCAATCGGGTTTTTTGATGTCTTTGGAATCAAAATGCCCGGTGGTGACAAAGAGCGACACGCCGGCCAAGGCTACCGCCTACACGAGCTGGACGACGATGGTCATGTCCACCAGCTCCAGCACCTTGATGATGAGGCCGATTTTTTCCTAATCGCCAAACAGCAAGGTTTGCATGAATGACAGCTCATCGGTCGTTGCCACCCAAAATGCCGCCGACTGCGCCCAAGAGCGAGCCTTCTTCACTGCTGCCACCTTGCTGCGGCGCTGCGGCAAACACGCGGCTGGCCAGTCGTGAGAAAGGCAGGCTTTGCAGCCACACCGTGCCGCCAGTTTGCCCGCCCGTGACTTTGGCGAAAAACAAGCCTTCGCCGCCAAACAGCGCGGTTTTGATCTTGCCCACGTATTGGATTTCGAAATTCACATTGGGCGTGTAGGCCACTAAACAGCCCGTGTCCACCATCAGCGTTTGGCCGGGTGCGAGCTCACGCTTGACCACCGTGCCGCCCGCATGGACGAAGGCCAAGCCTTCGCCTTCGAGTTTTTGCATGATGAAGCCTTCACCGCCGAAAAAACCCACGCCGATTTTTTTCTGAAACGCAATGCCCAGGCTCACGCCGCGTGCGGCTGCCAAGAACGCATCCTTTTGGCAGAGCAGTGTGCCGCCGAGTTCACGCAGATTCATCGGCAAAATCTTGCCGGGGTAGGGCGCAGCGAAAGCCACACGCTGTTTGCCCTGCGCTTGGTTGGTGTAGATCGTGGTGAAGAGAGATTCACCAGTGACCAGCCGCTTGCCCGCGCCCAGCAGCTTGCCAAATATGCCACTGGTCTGCGCCGAGCCGTCGCCAAACACGGTGTCCATCTGCACGCCTGCATCCATGAACATCATGGAGCCCGCCTCGCCAATCGCGGCCTCGCCAGAGTCCAGCTCAATCTCCACGAATTGCATTTCAGCGCCACGAATCTCAAAATCAATCACATCCATTGCCATGGGGCTTCTCCTTAGAAAAAACGCATTGTGCCATTGCTACTGAATAGATAGCACGCGAAGTAAATTCCATGCCGGGTTGGGCCGATTTTGATCAAAAATCGCGGTCAAAACGGCTTCAAGCCAACGCTGGCTCGGCTTCGCGCACCACCTGAGCTGCGATGTCCAGCGAGCGCAGGCGCAGCGCGGGGTCGTGTACATCGCAGACGAACATGATCTCATCGGCCTGCGTTGGATCGAGCAGGCTTTGCAAGCTTTCCCGCACAGTGCCCGGCGAACCGATCACACCTGCGGCCAAAAAGTCCGCGATTGCAGAGCGACCTGCGGGATCAAGCCGCGCTATGAAATCTGCGTCTGGCTTGGGCAGCAAGCCGCGCCGCCCCGTCAAGATGCCATACACGCGTTGATAGACGCTGCTGGCGAGGTACTGCGCCTCTTCATCCGTGGGGGCGGCAATCAGGGGCACGCCGATGATGGCGTAGGGTTGGGCCAGTTGTGCGGAAGGTTTGAAGCCGCGGCGGTAAACGTCCAAAGCTTGCAAGAGCATCGCTGGTGCGAAATGCGAGGCGAAGGCATAAGGCAGGCCCATCTGTGCGGCGAGCTGGGCGGAGAACAGGCTAGAGCCCAGCAGCCAGATCGGCACTTGCGTGCCTGAACCGGGGTTGGCAGTGATGCGCTGGCCCACTTGCGCGGGCGCGAGGTAGCCCATCAGCTCGGTCACTTCGCGCGGGAAATCTTCAGCGCTCTCGGTGTTGTGGCGGCGCAGGGCACGCATGGTGAACGGATCGGTGCCCGGCGCTCGTCCCAAGCCCAGATCAATCCGCCCCGGATACAGCTCAGCCAGTGTGCCAAACGCTTCGGCCACCACGAGCGGCGCATGGTTGGGCAGCATGATGCCGCCCGAGCCCACGCGGATCGACTTCGTGCCGCCTGCAATGTGCCCCACCAGCACGGCGGTGGCGGAGCTGGCCACACCCGACATGTTGTGATGCTCTGCCAGCCAGTAGCGCGAAAAGCCCAAGCGCTCGGCATGCTGCGCCGTTTGCAGCGCAATCTGCAAAGCCTGAGCCACCGTGCCGCCTTCGCGCACGGCCACCAAGTCGAGCATGGACAGCGCAGTGGTAGAGAGCGATTTCATGGTGTTTTGGGCAGTTCGCCGGCATCAAACCTGCGTGGAGTGATATGAAAAAAAGAGTGGATTAATGCCGTAAAAAATGCTCAGTGATGACATTGTGCCAGCCGAATGTGACCAACACGCGCACACTATGATGCCCATATGCTCACCATCTTGAAATTCTTGGTCGCACCCGTGCTCGCAGGCTATGTGTTGATCTGCCTGCTTCTCTTTCTGGGCCAGCGCTCGATGATTTATTTTCCGCAGCCGCGCAGTCATGTGCATGTACCCGTGCTCCAGCTGCGCAATGGAGAGATCAAATTACTGGTGGCGCATCGGCCCAAGCCGTCTGATCGGGCTGTGATCTATTTTGGCGGCAATGCAGAAGATGTGTCGGCGAGCTTGCCTGAGCTTGCCGCATCCTTTCCCGATGCAGCGATTTACGCTTTGCACTACCGAGGCTACGGCGGCAGCGAAGGCAAGCCCAGTGAGCAGGCTTTGTATGCCGACGCATTGGCGCTGCATGATCGGGTGCAACAGCAACATCGGCAGATCGTGGTGATCGGGCGCAGCTTGGGCTCGGGTGTGGCGACTTATCTGGGCAGTCAACGTCCGGTGGAGCGCATCGTGTTGGTCACACCGTATTCCAGCATCGCAGACATTGCCGCTGCACAGTTTCCGTGGATTCCTGAGCGCTGGCTGCTCAAGGATCCATTCGATTCCGCGCGGCATGTGGCCAAGAGCCGTGCGCCGGTGCGCATCATTGCAGCGCAACACGATGATGTAATTCCTGCTTGGAGTACGCAGCGATTGTTTTCAGCCGCCCCGCCCGCATTGGCTTCGCAGCATGTCATGGCTGGCGTGGGGCATAACGACATCAGCCTGAACCCTCTTTACTGGGAGTTGCTGCGCAAACCCTGAACTTTTGAGCCAAGTTGGCCTCAGTTCACTGACATACAACCCATCAGGAGATGAACATGACCCCCATCACCCCAACGTCGCGCCTTACCGCCGCGGATTTTGACCAAGAGCTGCTCATTTTGTTTGATGCCTATGTGCATGGCGATATGGATCGTCGCGGCTTTTTGCAGCGGGCCGAAAAGTTTGCCAAAGGCGGTGTCACCGCGGCGGCAATTCTGGCTTCTTTGCAACCCAATTTCGCAGCTGCGCAAGTTGTGCCCGCCAACGATGCACGCCTCAAAATCGAGACGGTAACCGTCGCCTCCCCTGAAGGCTCAGGCAGCATCAAGGCTTATGTGGCCAAGCCCACCAACGCTTCGGGCAGGTTGCCTGCTGTGCTCGTGATCCATGAAAACCGTGGTCTGAACCCACACATTGAAGACATCACTCGCCGCATCGCACTGGACGGCTATGTGGCCTTTGCACCCGATGCGCTCACGGCTCTGGGCGGCTACCCTGGCGATGAAGACGTGGTGCGGGCCGAGTTCGCAAAACTAGACCAAACCAAGATTCGCACCGATTTCCTCGCCAGCTATGCAGCCCTCAAAGCCCGAGCCGACGTGACCGGCAAAGTGGGCAGTGGGGCTTTTGCTATGGCGGAGGCATCGTCCATTTTCTCTCCACGCGCCTGCCCGATTTGGCCGCCGGTGTGCCGTTTTATGGCAATCACCCCGCCGCGGAAGAAGCTGCAAAAGTCAAAGCGCCACTGCAAATCCACTTCGCCGGTATCGATGAACGCATCAACGCCGCTTGGCCAGCGTATGAAGCCGCCCTCAAAGCCGCCAATGTGCGCCACATTGCGCACATCTACCCCAACACTCAACACGGCTTTAACAATGACACGACCC
>JBJTSL010000434.1:0-2548 GCA_046076625.1 Allobrachymonas sp. | reverse complement strand
GACGCGAAAGAAATCAAGGCCTTTATCAAAGAATACGCGGAGGATTTGCAGCACACGGCAGCTTGGGTGAAAGACCCAGGCGGTGCACAGCAAGAGCTGCTGCAAAGCTGGATCGACAACTATGGCAAAGACGGCAGCCTGCGCTTTTACCGCAGCGTGGCTGCGACAAGTGCAACAAAACCGGCTACAAAGGCCGAATTGGATTGCATGAATTGCTGATTGGCGATGACACCGTGAAGAAGCTCATCCAAGAGCGTGCGCGTGTGGCAGACCTGTTCATTGCTGCGGTGGGTGGCGGTATGCGCACGTTGAAGATGGACGGCATGGAAAAGGTCATGATGGGCTTGACGGATATGAAGATGGTGCGGCAGGTCTGTATCAAGTAAGTTTTTAGGTGTTTTAGGCCTCTAGCCGCTATAAAATCTGCGTTATATGCTATCGAATTAATAGCGTTGACGCGCTATCTATGAGATTTTGAGATCATGAAACGTTTCCCCCGTTGGCTCATCAGCACCATTGCTGTAGCCGTCTTGCTTGGCTGCGGTACCAAAACCGTCAATCCCGTCACGGGTCAAGAAGAGCGCTCAGTGATGAGTGAGCAACAAGAGGTGCAGGTCGGCGCGCAAGGCCACGCCGAGATCATGAAGGAATACACGGCGCTGGCGAACCCGCGCTTGCAAGCCTATGTGAACGACATCGGTCAACGCTTGGCAAAGCAGTCGCACCGGGCCCATTTGAAGTGGACGTTCACTGTTTTGGACAGCCCGGAGATCAATGCCTTTGCGATTCCTGGCGGTTACGTCTACATCACGCGCGGCATCATGGCCTATTTGGACAGCGAGGCGGATTTGGCGGGCGTGATTGGCCATGAAATTGGCCACGTGACCGCACGGCATGGCGCCCAGCGCGCCACACGCCAGCAAGACGCGGCCTTGGTTGGGTTGCTTGGCGGTGTGCTCGGTGCGGTGCTTGATGCCAAGGGCGCAGGCGGCATTGGCCAGCAAATCGGCCAAGTGTCGCAAGCAGCAGCTGCAGGCTATGTGGCACGCTATGGTCGCGAGCAGGAGTTGCAAGCGGATGGCTTGGGCGCGGAATACCTTTCCCGCGTGAACTATGACCCGCGCAATATGATCGACGTGATTCGTGTGCTGAAAGATCAAGAGCGATTCGCAGCGGAAGTGGCGCGCGCCGAAGGCCGGCCGGCACCGCAAGGCGGCAACTCTTGGTTGGCCTCGCACCCGAGTAATGATCAGCGCCTCGAGCAAATTAGCCGCATCGCCACGCAATACCAAGGCAATAAAAACTATGCTGACGAAGGCCGTCTGCGCTATCTTCAAATGATCGACGGCATGCCCTTTGGCGAAAGCCCCGAGCAGGGGCTGACGCGCGGACGGAATTTCTATCATTCCTCACTGAGTTTCGCGATGACCGCAGCCAGCGGCTGGCGCATCATCAACGAAGCCGATCAGCTCAATTTTGTCAGCCCGGCGGGTGATACGGCGTTGCTGGTGCAACTCGCGCCACCGAACGCAGGGCGCAACCATGAGGAAGTGATCCGCAACGTCGTCAAACCCACCTCGGGCCGCGTGGAGCGCTACGCCTTGGCTGGCGGCATTGCAGCAACGCATTTCACGGGCACTGTTGCCGCTCAGGGCGGTCAAAGAGGCATCGAGCTGACGGTCGCCACAGGTGCGGGTGGCCAGCATTTCATCATGGTCTATGCTGCCAAAGACGCTGCCACCTTGCAACGCAACCGCTCTGCTTTGCGTGAGACGGAAAACTCCTTCCGCGCGATGAGTGCGCAAGACACTGCTGCAGCGAAGCCGTGGGTACTGCGCAGCACGGCGCTGCCTCGCGGCGGTTTTACTGAACTCGCTGCCCGCTTGCCGCTGACGACTTTGCCTGAGCAGCAGTTGAAGCTCATCAATGGTGTGTATTCCGGTGGGAATGTGGCTGTGGGCGCGATGGTGAAGATGGTAGTGCAGTGAGGTTTCACGCGTCTTTTGTTAGCTGAGCCCGCCATCGGCATGGCGCACCCACCTCCGTTCGTGTCCCCCGCCTTCGGCTCCTCCTTTTACCTCACTGCGGTGGATGCACCGTGCCGATGGCTGCGAATAAGCCTCGTTTGATGTGGAGCTAGCGTACATCTGGCCGATTGATCAACTCGTTTGGATTGGCCTGACCTTCCTGCACGGGAAACTGCTGCACCAGCAGCGCAGAGATTTCCTCCATTGCCTGCGTAAGCCCGCGCTCGAAGTCGCCGCGTTTCAGGTGCTCGCTCAATTTGGCCACCACTTCTGGCCAAACTTGGTTGTTCGCCGGTACAGAGATTGCCCGGTCCGCTACTATTTCAATAGCGCGCTCGGCGAGCAGCAGGTAGATCAGCACGCCATTGTTGTGTGCCGTGTCCCACACCCGCAGCAGCGAGAACACGTCCACGGCGCGCTCGCGTGCACCCTGCCCAGCCAGCAGCGCCGCGCCTTCCAGCGAGGGCTCCACGGCGAAGCGGATCTGGCCGGCATGGGTGCGCTCGGCCGCGGCGATGGCG
>JBJTSL010000433.1:0-4746 GCA_046076625.1 Allobrachymonas sp. | reverse complement strand
GTTGTTGGGCGGAATCGGCTTGGCAAACCATTTGTCGTAGATTTGGTAGGTCTCGCGCGAGCGGATCAGGCGCTTCATTTCATCGTCAATGATTTTTTTTGAAGGCCGGATCGTTTTTGGGCAGCATGATGGCCAGTGGCTCGGTGGTGAGGAACTTGCCCACTACCTTGAGCGCCTTGGGGTTGGGCAGGTTGGCGGCCAGGCCATATAGCAGCACATCGTCCATCACAAAGGCCTCGGCCTCACCTTTTTCCACCATTTCCACGGCGCGGGCATGGTCGGGGGCTTCCATCACTTTCAAGCCCATGAGACGCTCTTTGTTGGCCGAGTCCACCGCTTTGAGCGGCGTGGTGCCCTTGGTGGACACCACGGTTTTGCCTTTGAGCTCCTCCAAGGAAGTGACTGGGCTGCTGGCCTTGACCAGCATGCGCGCGCCAGTGATGAAATGCGGAATGGTGAAGGCCACTTTTTCGCGGCGCTCCTTGTTGTTGGTGGTCGAGCCGCATTCCATGTCGGCCTTGCCTTCTGCAATCATGCTGATGCGGTTGGCGGGTGTGACCATTTTGAGTTCCACACCCTCACCCCCTCGAACCCCCAGCTTGGTGCGCACGGCCTCGGCCAGCTTCAGGCACAAGTCAAGCGCATAACCCACAGGTTTCTTGTTGCCGTCCAAATAGGAAAAGGGCACAGAAGACTCGCGGTGCGCAATCACGATCGGGCTGCCAGACTTGATGCGATCCAGCACCGGGCCAGATTGTGCCAAGCTGTCCGTGGATGCAAACATCCAGCCACTTGCGCACAACAACAGGGCAAATGCACCAGAGGAAACAACAGACTTCATAGAACCTCGCAGAATCAAAACTATGTTTACAAGAAACGTGCCATTTGTCAGCCGCTGGGCAGGCGCGTTCAGGCAGCCAAGCGCAGCGGCTGCGTGAGCTTGTCGGGCACAAGCAGGGCTTCCATCTGCTCTTTGGTCAAAATGCCCAGAGATTGCGCCACATCGTCAATCGGCTGGCCGGTGGCAATCGCCGTCTTGGCAATCAAGGCGGCTTTTTCGTAACCAATGATGGGGTTGAGCGCCGTCACGAGCGTGACCGATTCCCGCACCCTTTTGGCGAGCAGCTCGCGATTGGGCTCTATACCGGCCACGCAGTTGACCTGCAAGGTGAGGCAGGCTTGGCTCAAATGCTCAATGCTCTTGAACAAGCTCCAACCCATGATGGGCTCGAAGGCATTGAGTTGTAATTGTCCGGCTTCGGAGGCCATGGTGATGGCCACGTCGTTGCCAATCACTTCAAACGCCACTTGATTGACCACTTCAGGAATCACCGGGTTGACCTTGCCCGGCATGATGGAGCTGCCGGCTTGGCGCGCGGGCAGCTTGATGTCGCCAAAGCCGGCTTGCGGGCCGCTGGAGAGCAGGCGCAGGTCGTTGCAGGTTTTGGAGAGCTTGGAGGCAATGCGCTTGAGCACGCCCGAGAGCTGAACGAATGCACCAGTGTCTTGCGTGGCCTCCACCAGATTTTTGGCTTTCTTGACCGGAATTTTGCTTTCTTCGGCGAGGAATTGGCAGGCCATATCGGCATAGCCGGCGGGGGCATTGATGCCCGTGCCAATCGCGGTAGCACCGAGGTTGATTTCTTCGATCAACGCCCGGGCCTCGCGCAGACGCATCACGTCTTCTTCCAGCATGACAGCATACGTAGAAAACTCCTGCCCCAAGGTCATGGGCACGGCATCTTGCAGCTGCGTGCGGCCAATCTTGAGGATGTCTTTGAACTCGTCTGCCTTGGCTTCAAAACCGCGCTGCAAGGTTTCCATTGAGCCGAGCAGGCGATCAATGCCCGTCCACAGCGCGATGCGCACGGCGGTGGGGTACACATCATTCGTGCTTTGCGAGGCGTTCACATGATCATTGGGATGCAACACGTCATAGCGGCCTTTCTCAAAGCCGAGCTTTTCCAAAGCGATATTGGCGATCACTTCGTTGGCATTCATATTCGTTGAAGTGCCCGCACCGCCTTGGATCACATCCACCACGAATTGCTCTTTGAAATGCCCCGCGATCAATTCATTGCAGGCCAAGATGATGGCGGCGGTGCGTTTGCGGTCGAGTGCGCCCAACTCGGCATTGGCGCGGGCACAGGCTTTCTTCACAAAGCCGAAAGCGCGGATCAAATCGGGCATGTTTGATATCGGCGTGCCAGAGATGGGGAAGTTTTCCAGCGCACGCGAGGTGTGCACGCCCCAGTAGGCCTGCGCAGGAATTTGCTTTTCGCCCAGGAAGTCGTGTTCTGTGCGGCTGATGGCTTGCTTTGCGGCCTCTTGAGCCGCTTGCATGGCAGTGTGTTCGTTCGACATCGGTTTCTTCAACATGCCCCACCGGGTGGTGTGGATGGGTGCGAACTGTAGATGTCTGCTTGACGAAAAGCCAATGCTGTTTGGGCGAAATGTTATGCAAAATTTTTATTGTAGAGTAGTTATGCGCTTATTGCATTTATCTATCTTGGGGTTGTTACTAGGTTTTTACATTTTTGGCGCTTTGAAGCGGGAGGCGCAGCTCGGTCCAGAATGAAATCCACACAATGCAAATACTACAAAATTAATAGCACTCTACGCACATTTGATGCCGGCGAACTGCCCAAATCGCTTCAAAATCAGACTTTTGACTTGACCGCACTGCCCAGCGATGGTTTGTTGGTATCGACCAAGTAATCCCACAGCACCTGTGCCGTACGCTTGAAGGGGCGTTGGTTCTCCAAGCGCTCTTTCGCGCGGTCTTTGCCGGCGTCACTCTTGGCCGCATCGCGCGGCTGGATGCGCTCTCGGTAGGCGCGGATATCCATGGTCATTTGCAATTCGCCGCCAGGGCTGTCAGCGGCGACGAGGCGCTTGGCACGCAGCTCTTTCTTAACAGCGCTATGAGGCAAAAAGGCGATGCCGTGGCCCTCTAAAGCCATGACTTTCAGGCCCTCGGCCATGTCGGTTTCATAGACACGATCCAAATGAACCGGTTGCGACGCGGATTTGAGGATCACCTCCACCACGCGACCCAAATACGCGCCTGGCGCATAGCCCAGATAGGGCAACGGTGTGGCAGCGCGGCCCGGTAGGTTAAAAATTGGAGCGCCTGTAGAGTCTGCCTGCGAGAACGGCGCAATCACTTCACTACCCAAGCTCACATACTCGTAGCGATCGGGGTCGAGCTGAAGCGGCTGGGAAGGATGATGGTAGGCAATCAGCAAATCACTGCTGGCCTCCACCAAACGCATGGCCGCATCGTGCACATTGAGCGCAATCAAGCGACTTTTGATCGGGCCGAAGCGGCTGCGCAGGCCAGTCAGCCAGGTGGGGAAAAACGTGAAGGCAAGTGTGTGGGGCGCTGCGAATTCAATCACATCTTGCCCCGCTGCTGAATGCGCGCGCAAGGTGGCGCGGGTGGACTGCAAGGCTTGCAGAGTTTCGAGTGCTTGGGAATACAGCGTCTCACCGGCGGGCGTCAGGCGCGTGGGGTAGGAGCTGCGGTCCACCAAATCAGTGCCGGCCCACGCTTCCAGTGACTGGATGCGCCGCGAAAACGCGGGTTGCGTCACTTGGCGCAACTGCGCCGAACGGCTGAAACTGCGCGTCTCAGCCAAGCTCACGAAATCTTCTAGCCATTTGGTTTCCATGGCAGGAATTATGTGCGCAGGCGTGGGTTATGCAGAATTCGCATTTACCCTGCGGTGCGGGGTGGGCGTGGTTGACAGGTCATTTTTGAAGCGTTTTAGGCAGTTGGCCGGCATAGAATCTGCGTTAAATGCTATCTAATTTATAGCGACTGTAAGTTAACTACCTGGCAGTGCAGCATCCAGAATTTCGATCCAATGTCGTACGGGTACATCCGTGCCACTTTGCAAATGTGTGATGCAGCCGATGTTGGCGCTCAAAATCGTGACTGGCTTCATCTCTTGCAGATTGCCGAGTTTGCGATCGCGCAGCTGATATGAGAGCTCGGGCTGCAACACACTATACGTGCCCGCTGAGCCGCAGCACAGATGGGCTTCGCAGCTCGCAGTTTTGATGTTGAAGCCCAACTCGGAGAGATGCTTTTCCACGCTGCCCTTGAGTTGCTGGCCATGCTGCAAGGTGCAGGGCGGGTGGTAGGCAAGCTGATCTTTCGTCGCGCTTTTGAGCTTGGGCTTCAAATCAGCGACGAGCTCAGGCAGTAGTTCACTGATGTCTTTGGTGAGCGCACTGATTTTGGCGGCTTTGCTGGCATACGCCGCATCGTGCTGCAAGATATGGCCATACTCTTTGACCGTCACACCGCAGCCCGAAGCGTTCATGATGATGGCTTCAACTTGCCCACTCTCCAAGTGCGGCCACCACGCATCAATATTCGCTCGCATTTGCGCCATGCCGCCGTCTTGATCGTTCAAATGGAATTTCACCGCGCCGCAGCAGCCCGCTTTTTTCGCGATCACCGTCTCAATACCTGCCGCATCAAGCACACGCGCTGTCGCTGAATTGATATTGGGCGACATGCTGGGTTGCACGCAGCCTTCGAGCATCAGCACTTTTCTGGCATGCGTTCGGGTGGGCAGCTCGCCAGCGCTACGCTTCTCTGGCACTTTGTTTTTGAGTGCCTGTGGCAACAGCGGCCGCACCATCTGCCCCATCGCCATCGCTGGTGCAAAGAGTGGCGAAGGCAGCCCCTCTTTCAGCGCCCAGCGCAGTGCCGATTCCCCCGCAGGTCGCGCC
>JBJTSL010000432.1:0-10382 GCA_046076625.1 Allobrachymonas sp. | reverse complement strand
AGTTTCCGGGCATCTGGGCAGCTACGAATTCGCTGATTATGATGAACTGGCCGACACGCCCTTTGAAATCGGCAAGGCATGGCATGGCAGCTTCACGGTACGCGGCGTGGTGCATGGGTTCGTGGTGAGCGGTGCGCCCGCGAGTTTTGATGGCAAGCGCCTGTTGGCCGACACGCAAAAAATCGTCGAAGCTGAATTGCAGTTTTGGCAAGGCAAACAAGGCAAGCCACCGTTTGAAAAATATGTGTTCCTACTCAACGCCGTGGATGAAGGGTATGGTGGGCTAGAGCATCGCAACAGCACCGTGCTGATTTGCAGCCGCCGCGATTTGCCGCGCATCGGAGCTGCCAAAGCCACGGAAGGCTACACTACCTTGCTTGGCCTCATCAGCCATGAATACTTCCACACTTGGAATGTGAAACGCTTGAAGCCGCAAGAGTTCGTGCAGTACGACTACGCAAGGGAAAACTACACGCAGATGCTCTGGTTCTTTGAGGGCTTCACAAGCTATTACGACGACCTGCTGCTGCGCCGCGCCGGTTTGATTGACAACGCGCAATACCTTCGCCTGCTCTCCAAAGCCATCAACCAAGTGCAGCAAACGCCCGGCCGCCAAGTGCAAAGCGTGGCGCAGGCCAGCATGGATGCTTGGGTCAAATACTACCGGCAAGACGAGAACACACCGAATGCCACCGTGAGCTACTACACCAAGGGCTCGTTGGTTGGCCTGTGCTTTGACCTCACGCTGCGCCAAGAGGGTAAAGCTTGCTTGGATGATGTGATGCGCAGGCTGTATCGTACTTCGCAGGCTGACAAAAAAGGCAAAGGCGGCATCACGCAAGCGGATTTTGCTGCTGCACTGCAAGCCGTTGGGGGTCGTTCGTATGCGAATGAAATTGCCGCTTGGGTGCATGGCACGCAGGAGTTACCTCTGGTGGCGCTGCTGCAAGCTCAAGGTGTGAACATCACACCCGAGCCTGCCACATCACTCCCGATGGCGCAGCGCCTCGGGCTGCGTGTCAGCGAATCCAGCGGCAGCTTGTTGATCAAAACCGTGTTGCGCGGCGGCTTGGCTGAAAGCGCTGGCTTGTGCGCAGGCGATGAGTGGCTGGCGGTGGATGATTGGCGCATCCATAAGCTGGAAGATTTGGCGCTTCTGGTTGGTGCACGCAAGCAGATCACCGCCACCATCGCGCGCGACAAGCGGCTGCTGCGCCTGAAACTCGCACTGCCGCAAGCAAGCCAAGCCCCCAGCAGCTTCATGCTGCGCACCGGCAAAGACGAGCCGCTGACGCAATGGCTGCTTGGCTGAAACCTTTTTTGCTGGCTTTGGTTGCTGCCTTGGTCGCGCATGCGCTGGGCTTGGTGAGCATTGCTTCGCAAATGAAAGTGGCAGGCAGTGTGCTAGAGGAGCGCAGCGATCCGCTGTTCACGCGCACGATTGAAGCGGCGAGTACGCCTGCCGAGATCACCCCCAGTCCGAAAACGCAAGCACTTCCTGCCCCCGCCTTGAAGCCCCTGGTCACTTTGCCAGACAGTCAACCGGTCCAACCGACGCCCACCGTGGCAGAACCCACGGTGACGGTGGTCGTGACCTCGCCCACGGGCATGGCACGCACGCCGACAGAAGCCACGATGGATGCTTTGTTCACACCTGCCAAGCCTGAGCAAGCCGCCTCTGCCACTGTGGCCGAGCCGCAAATCATGACCAGCCAACCTGCGGGCAAGACAGACAGTTTGCTGGCCACTGGCGAATGGCCCGCTGACACTCGCGTGAGCTATGTGATGACGGGCTACTACAACGGCGATCTGCATGGCAAAGGCCAAGTGCAATGGACGCGCTCGGGCTTGGCGGCAGACCGGTATCAAGTGCGTGTGGTCGTGGATGCTGGTTTGCTGGAATTTCGCATGACCAGCCAAGGCCGTGTGAGCGCACAAGGCCTGCTGCCTGAGGCATTTGAAGAGTACATCAAGATCGTTGGGCGTGATGCGCGTGTGCGGCCACTCAAGCTGGAAACCAGTGAGTTGGTGTTGAGCGATGGCAAGCGCATTGCACGCCCTGCTCAGCATCCCATGGCCGTGCAAGACAGCGTGAGCCAATTCATTGACCTAGGCCATCGCATCCAACAGGGGCGCGACAAATTGGAAACTGGTCAAGTCATCAGCATTTGGCTGGGTCGCCCGGGCGGGCTGGATCAATGGGTGTATGACGTGGGCGAAGTGGAAACTTTGAGCTTGCCCCGCATTGGGTCCGTGCCAGTGTTTCCGCTCAAGCCGCGCCCTGTGGTCAATGCTCGCGGTACGATTGTGATGAGCATGTGGCTTGCGCCGAGTTTGCAGTATCTGCCCGCGAAAATTCGCATTGATGTGAACGCACAAACCCATGTGATCTTGACCGCTGAGCGGCTAGAGCAAAGATGAATTGATGATTGGAGACAACCAGATGAGCACCATCTTCCCCACCGCCATTGCCGGCAGCCTGCCCAAACCCGCATGGCTTTCCGAGACGCAAAAACTCTGGCCGGCTTGGAAGCTGCATGGCGATGAGCTGACTCAAGCCAAGCTGGACGCAACGCTGCTGTGGATCAAGGCGCAAGAAGATGCCGGGCTGTCGGTGATTGGCGATGGCGAGCAATCGCGCCAGCATTTTGTGCATGGGTTTTTGGAGAAGGTCGAGGGCATTGATTTCGCCAACAAGGTGGAAATGGGCATCCGCAACGATCGCTACAAAGCCATGGTGCCACAGGTGATTGCGCCTTTGAAGCTCAAAGGCCGTGTGCATGCAGCAGAGGCGCAGTTCTGCCGGGCACACACAACCCGTTTGCTCAAATTCACTTTGCCAGGGCCGATGACGATGGTGGACACAGTGGCCGATCGCTTCTATGGTGATCGCGTGAAGATGGCGTTTGCTTTCGCAGAGCTGCTCAACCAAGAAGCTCTTGCCTTACAGGCCGATGGTGTGGACATCATTCAGTTCGACGAACCTGCTTTCAATGTGTACATGGCTGAGGCGGCAGACTGGGGCGTGAAGGCGCTCGAGATTGCCTGCCGAGGGCTGACGGCCAAGAAAGCCGTGCACATTTGCTATGGCTACGGTATCGAGGCCAACAACCAATGGAAGGCCACGCTGGGCGAGCAGTAGCGCCAGTATGAGCAAGTGTTCCCCGCGCTGGCTGCCAGCAGCATTGATCAAGTGAGTTTGGAGTGTTTTCATTCGCATGTACCACCGGAATTGATGAAGTTGCTGGAGGGCAAAGAAGTGATGGTGGGTGTGATTGATCTAGCCAGCACGGAGATTAAAACGCCAGAACAAGTTGCTGAAACGATAGGGATGGCTTTGCAATACGTCAAGCGCGACAAGCTGATTGCTTGCACGAACTGTGGCCTCGCGCCGATGAGCCGTGAGGTGGCGATGCAGAAGCTAAAGGCTTTGGCTGCGGGGGCCAAGTTGGCGGGGCTCGGTATTTGTAGTGTTTGCGCTTTGAAGATTTCGTTTTTGCGTAGAGCGGCTGCGTGGTGAAGGAGTATTGCGCCCTGCTCATACTATCGCGCAAAGAATTACGCGACACCTGTCGCGTGAAGACGAGTGTGAAACGCGTGTCGCGTTTCCCGCGCTTTGCGCGATACAAATCGCAGGTCGCAATACCCCTTCACCACGCGGCCTGTTGGCTACAACTGAGATCTTCGCACGAAGACTATCACCATCCCACAAATTGTGGCGCGGTGACACTCTCACGCCACCGGGCTAGCAATTTCAGAACATCGTTGAACTGCAGCCAAGCACTCGGTGACGGCGACAGAATAGCTCGCCTCGGCCTGTGTGCGCGCTGTGCGTAGGGGCGATTTTGGTAGCACAGGGCGAGAAAACGCTTTGCGTTTTCATTCGTCAATCACGCGACAGGTGTCGCGTAACTCCCGCGCAACCAGCATGAGCCCCTGCGCACAGGGCGCACACAGGCCAAAGCACGCCAATACATCGGCATGAAAAAACCATTTAACCTTCAAGCAAAATCTGCCATATGCCGTTGCAGAATCTGCGCCAAATGCTATTCATTTCATAGTAATTAACAAAGCCTGCTTTACAATCAAAACCTATGCATATTCACATCCTCGGCATCTGCGGCACATTCATGGGATCGCTGGCGGCGCTGGCTCGCGAGGCGGGGCACAAGGTCACGGGTTGTGATGCGGGGGTGTATCCGCCGATGAGTGATCAGTTGCGTGCATTGGGCATTGAATTGATCGAAGGTTTTGGTGCAGAGCAAATAGCGCTCCAGCCGGATATATATGTCATCGGTAATGTCGTGAGCCGCGCTCGGCTGGCAGATGGTTCGCCTAAATTCCCGCTCATGGAAGCGGTATTGGACAGTGGCGCACGTTACACCAGTGGCCCGCAGTGGCTTTCTGAAAACGTGTTGCAAGGCAAGCATGTACTGGCTGTAGCGGGCACGCATGGGAAGACGACGACCACCTCCATGCTGGCTTGGGCATTGGAGTTTGCGGGTTTGAAGCCGGGCTTTCTCGTGGGCGGCGTGCCGCTGAATTTCGGCATCTCCGCGCGGCTGGGTGACAGGTATTTCGTCATCGAAGCGGATGAATACGACACCGCGTTTTTCGACAAGCGCAGCAAGTTCGTGCACTACCGGCCCCGCACCGCCGTACTCAACAATTTGGAGATGGACCATGCCGACATCTTTGACAACCTCGCAGCGATTGAACGGCAGTTTCATCACTTGGTGCGCACCGTGCCGCCTTCTGGCTGCGTGGTGAGCAATGGCTTGGAAGAGGCACTCACGCGCGTGATGCACATGGGTTTCTGGAGCGGGCAATGCACCTTTGGTGCTGCAGTGTCGGATTTCACCGCACAAGGCGCAGCACATGATTTTTCGGTGTTCCAGCGTGGCGTTCAAGTGGGCCGCGTGACTTGGAATTTGAGTGGTCAACACAACCTGCTCAATGCTTTGGCAGCAATTTCAGCAGCGGCGCAAGTGGGTGTGTCGCCAGGTGTTGCTTCGCAGGCTTTGTGTGAATTTCAAAACGCCAAGCGGCGCATGGAAGTGCGTGGCAATGTCAAGGGCATCACGGTGTATGACGATTTCGCGCATCATCCCACCGCGATTCGCACCACACTCGATGGTCTGCGAGAGCGCCTTGATACTGACGCGGCCACGAAAGGCCAGCGCATCCTCGCCGTGTTTGAGCCGCGTAGCAATACGATGAAGCTGGGCACGATGAAGTCTCAACTGCCTTGGAGCTTGGAAAACGCCAGTCTCGCGTTTTGCCACACGGCAGGCCTTGATTGGAATGCTGCAGAGGCTCTCGCGCCTATGGGCGAGCGAGCCAGCGTCGCGGGTGATGTGAGCACGCTGGTGACGCAAGTCGTTCAAGCGGCGCGCACGGGTGATCATGTCGTCTGCATGAGCAATGGCGGCTTTGGCGGCGTGCATGCCAAGCTGCTGGATGCGTTGAAAGCTTGAGGCATGGGCGTGCTCGATGCGCTCTGGCACGTGGTGGGCTTTCTGCTGCCTGCCGCCTTTGTGTCGGTTTGCTTGGCCGCTTCAAGCCGATTTTTTAAACAAAATAGGCCTATCGCCGGCAAATTTATTGCGCGAAGTGCTATTCTTTTTATAGTCAGCTTGGTGGTCTTGATTGCAGGATTGCTGATGACTGGGCGAGACGGGAAGATGTTCACCTATTTGGCCATGCTTATCGCGGCAGCGACTGCCCAATGGTTGTTATCCGGCGGCTGGCGGCGTTGAACCAGTTCTGTGCTTTTTAAGCCAGCTTCGTGAGCGCTTGATAAACCTGATACAAACCCGCCCACGCTGCTTGATTGCCTAGCGTGCGCGTGCGTGCACCCAAATGGTTGAGCGCAATGCTGTAGCGCTCAGTGAGTTGCTGCGCACCTACGACGATGATGTCAATGCCCGGCTGCACCTGCATACTGGTCAGCTCTTCGCCAATCACAAGGCCCGACAGATAACTGGCGGCATGCTCAGGCGGCAATTGCTTGAACAAGGATTTCACCCGCACGTTGAACGCAGTATTGAGCAAACTCTCGCCCTGCGCCGCATAGTCAATGCCCTGTAAAAACGCCTGCGGTTCAAAGGGCACCGAGTGCTGCGAAAAACTCTTCTGCAAAATCGAATGCTGGGCGAGTAGAGAATAAAACTCACCCGTCATGAAGGTGTTGAAGCCCATGATCGCGCCACCTTCTAAATTCACCCATTTGCTGTGCGTGCCGGGGAGCACCATGAAGGCATCGCGCACATTGAGCACAGCCGCTGCACCGAGCACCTGAATTTCTTCACCGCGCATCACATCGTCCATCTCACTGCGCACGCCGGGTGCAATCGCCACGCGGTCTTTCACGGCCCAGCGCACGTTGCGCGCTACATCCATGGGTGTGGCTGGGCAGGGGCAGTAAGGCACTTCGGCCATACCATCGCGGCTGCCGACCATGCCAGAAAGTAAAAAAGAACGGCCTCCAGCTTTGGTCAGGCCCGCACAGGTGGCAATCAAATAGGGTGCAAACTCACCTTGCTTGAAGCTCAAAACGCCACGCGGCTGAGACAGCTCTTCCAAAATCTCGCCATCGGGCGCGATCAAGGCCGCGCGAAAACTCGTGCTGCCCCAATCAACGGCGATGAAAGGATGCGTAGCTGAAATGCCCATGTAGGTATTATCAGAAGGCAATTCGTGCTTGCGAGTGCTTTCGGCTTAATTTGTGGCAAATTCTGAATCATTCATAAAAAAATGAGACAAATTTATTCATTTGCTCGCGCTTTTTTGCAACTTGGAGTGCTCGTTCATCGCCAGTTGGAGGTAAAGCTTCTTAGTCCAATCCGCGCCAAATTCTTGCGCGTATTTGTCAATCACCTTGCGTGTGGCCATACGAATGATGGGCTGCTCCGTACGGTCAATCTCGGTGACTTTCATGCCCAGTTTTTTCAGCTCATCCACCATTTGCGCATTGCGCGCGCGGATCAGTTCGCGTTGGTATTTGGACGATTCGAGGGCAGCACTTTGCAAAATGGCGCGGTCTTCCGCGCTCAAACTGTCCCACACCGGTTTGCCAATCATCACCACCCAAGCACTGTAAGCATGGCGCGAGAGGGTGAGGTGTTGCTGCACTTCATAGAATTTGCTCGCATAAATTGTGATCAGCGGATTTTCCTGCGCTTGCACTTTGCCTTCTTTCAGATTCGCATACACCTCAGGGAAGGGTAGCTTGAGTGGTTCAGCACCTAAGCTTTGGAAGGTGTCGGAGAACATCGCATTGGGCATCACGCGCACTTTCAAATCCAACAAATCTTGCTTGCGCGTGATCGGCCCACGGCTGTTGGTGAGATTGCGAAAACCGTTTTCCCACCACGCTAGGCCGATCAAGTCATGCCCAGGCAAGGAGGCGAGCAAATCGGCGCCGAATTTGGAATCCAGCAGTGCATCCGCATCTTTCTCGGTGTTGAACAGAAAAGGAAAATTGAGCACACCAAAGCCCGAAGTGAAGCGCACCAAACTCGATGTGTCGGGCGCAGTCATCTCCAGCTTGCCTTGGCGCAAGGCATTGGTCATGCTGGCATCGTTACCCAGCTTGCCGCCTGCGAACAATTCAATCTTGATACGGCCTTGAGTTTTGTTGCTGACAATTTCTGCAAACTTTTTCACCGCCATGCCTTGCGGATGATCTTCCGACAAACCAATGCCAAAGCGCATGTAGCGCGTTTGCACCGGGGCATTGCCAACAAAGCTGTTGTTGGCAGGATTCTGAGCACTGGCCGGCATAAAACCAGCGCATAGCGCTATTGAAATAATAGCGTTTGAAAGAGAGCGATACGCCATGATGATTTCCCAGTGATATCAAGCAGCCAACAAAGCACGCACGGCCTCTGGTTGCGGCAACGCAGCCACCGCGCCAAAGCCTTGCACCGACAGCGCTGCGGCGGCGTTGGCATACCGCGCAGCGTTCATCAATTCATCCCCCGCGGCCAGGCGCGCCAGCAAATTGCCTGCAAAGCAATCACCGGCGCCAGTGGCATCCACCGCTTTCACGCGGATCGGCGCAATGCTGTGCACCACATGTCCGTCGCTGGCCAGTACACCCAGTTCGCCCATCTTGAGCACCACTTGCTGGGCGCCCAGATCGTGGCTCCATTGCAAGATGGCATGCGGGTCGCTCAAGCCGCTGAGCTGGGTCACGTCATCCAAGCTGGGTAAAAACAGATCGCAGGAGGCAATCGCTGGAATCATGTGCAGCGTGGCCTCTTCTAGTGACCACAGCTTGAGTCGCAAGTTGGAATCGAAACTGATCTTGATGCTTGCAGCTTGCGCGATTCGCACTGCCTTCGCACATTGGTCTCGCGCGGTGTCAGAAATGGCTTGAGAAATGCCGGAGTAATGAAGCCATCTGGTTTGTTGCAGGACGGTTCGTTGCGCATCGTTGAGTTGCATGCGTGCGGCTGCTGAGCCTGCGCGGCGATAGCTGAAGGCGTGGCCCGCTTCGCCGTGAGTGACGAAGTACAGACCCGTATTTGCTCCTGATTCAATAGCAACTGAGGTAGTTTCTATGCCGGCGAACTGCCATAAATCCATCAAAAGCTGGCCAAACGCATCATCGCCCACTGCGCTCACATAGGCGCAGCGCGCTCCTGCGCGCGAGGCCGCGATAACGGCATTGCTGGTGTCGCCACCAAAGCCTTGCGTGTACTGCGGCTGGCCGGCCACGGTTTGATTGAACTCGACCATGGCTTCGCCCATGGCTACCACGTCATATCTGGCTTCCTGGTAGTGCATAGACAAGCTTCAATGGTTATCTTTCGGTACGAAGCTGCCTCGTTTCCCGCGCAAGAAGTCCAAATCGCAGCCTTCGTCGGCTTGGTTGACATGATCGACATAGAGCTTCCAATAACCGCTGTCTAGATGGTGGGGCGGACCTTTCCAGTCTTTCAGGCGTTGGCTGATTTCTGCATCGCTCACATGCAAATGCAAGCGCCGCTGCGGAACGTTCAGCTCGATCATGTCGCCGTTTTGCACAATCGCCAGCGGCCCGCCGGCAGCAGCTTCCGGCGCCGTGTGCAAGACCACTGTGCCATAGGCCGTGCCGCTCATGCGGGCGTCCGAGATGCGCACCATGTCC
The DNA here is from genome assembly GCA_046076625.1 of Allobrachymonas sp. Taxonomy (GTDB): domain Bacteria; phylum Pseudomonadota; class Gammaproteobacteria; order Burkholderiales; family Burkholderiaceae_C; genus JANMDU01. The sequence goes on along the minus strand of JBJTSL010000432.1, from coordinate 1,246 downwards.
GTGATGCCTTTGCGCAAAACTTTCGGCGGCAGCGGCATATTGCCCACTTCTGCCATGCCAGGATAGCCTTTGGGACCACAGTTTTTCAGCACCAAGATGCAGGTTTCGTCCACATCCAAGTATTCATCGTCAATGCGCTTGTGGAAATCATCGCTGTCTTCAAACACCACAGCGCGGCCTTTGTGAACCATCAGTTCAGGCGTGGCAGCGCTGGGTTTGATCACCGCGCCGCGCGGTGCGAGATTGCCTTTAAGTACGGCGATGCCCGCACTTTCTTTGAAAGGCTGCGCCATCGTTTTAATCACACGAGGATCGTAGTTCTGAGCATCCTTCACGTTCTCAGCCACAGTCTGGCCACTGGCCGTGACGTGGTTCATATGCAGCACCGAGGCGATTTCTTTCATCACCACAGGCAGGCCGCCCGCATAGCAAAAATCTTCCATCAAATGCTGGCCACTGGGCTGGAGATTCAAGATGCATGGCAGCTCAGAGGCCAAGCGATCAAAATCTTCTAGTTTCAAATCAAAGCCCACGCGCCCCGCAATGGCCAGTAAATGAATCACAGCGTTCGTTGAGCCGCCAATTGCCGCCAGTGTGCGAATCGCATTTTCAAAAGCCTCGCGTGTGAGGATTTGCGAAAGCTTGAAATCGTCTTTGACCATTTGCACAATGCGCCGCCCCGCGTTGCGAGCCAATACGTTGCGCCTTCCATCCACCGCAGGAAAGGCCGCATTGCCTGGCAGGCCGACGCCCAGCGCCTCCACCATGCTGGCCATGGTGGAGGCTGTGCCCATGGTCATGCAATGGCCATGGCTGCGGTGCATGCAGCTCTCGGCCTCAAAAAAGTCTTGCAGCTTCAACGTCCCGGCGCGCACTTGTTCGCTCATGCTCCACACACCCGTGCCTGAGCCGAGCTCTTGGCCGCGCCATTTGCCGCTGAGCATTGGACCGCCCGATACGCCAATGGTCGGTAAATCCACGCTGGCTGCACCCATGATGAGTGAAGGCGTTGTCTTGTCGCAGCCCATGAGCAGCACCACGCCATCAATCGGGTGGCCGCGAATGCTTTCCTCCACATCCATGGATGCCAGGTTGCGGTAGAGCATGGCCGTGGGGCGCAAGAGCGTCTCGCCCAAGCTCATCACCGGAAACTCCAGTGGGAAGCCACCCGCTTCATAGACACCAATCTTCACTTGCTCAGCGAGCGTGCGGAAATGAGAGTTGCAAGGCGTCAGCTCGCTGAAGG
>JBJTSL010000431.1:0-24763 GCA_046076625.1 Allobrachymonas sp. | reverse complement strand
CTTGAAGGCTTCGTCCATCACGACCTTGGGGAATGGTGCGAGCTTGACCTTGGCAGCCACCAGTTGCTTGAGGGCTTCTGGATTCTTCGCATCATATTTGGCCTGCATATCGGTGTGGGCGTAAGCGGCTGCCGACTCGAGAATCGCTTTGTACTCATTGGACAACTTGTCGTAGGCAGCCTTGTTGACGTAGGCATCCAACTGTGGGCCACCTTCCCACCAGCCTGGGTAGTGGTAGAACGGTGCAACTTTGTTGAAGCCCAGTTTCTGGTCATCATACGGGACCACCCACTCGGCTGCATCAATCGTGCCCTTTTCCAAGGCTTGATAAATCTCCCCGCCTGGAATGTTTTGTGGCACCACGCCCATGCGGGAGAGCACCTTGCCAGCAAAACCGCCCGCGCAGAATTTCAGACCCTTCATGTCGGCCAAGGTCTTGATTTCCTTGCGATACCAGCCGCCCATTTGTGCGCCGGTATTGCCCATGGGGAAGTTGACGATGTTGTACTTGGCATAGAACTCGCGCATGAGTTTGAGGCCATTGCCTTGGTACATCCAAGCCGTCATCTGGCGGCTGTTGAGGCCGAAAGGAATGGCGCAGCCCAGAGCGAATACGTCGTTCACACCGAAGAAGTAATACGGTGCCGTGTGCACCATCTCGGTCGTGCCTTTTTGGATGTTGTCCACCATGCCAGCAATTGCGGGCATGAGTTCGCCACCGGGGTGCACCGAAATTTGGAACTTGCCGCCGGACATTTCGCTGACTTTCTTGGAAAACACTTCAGCAGTGCCAAAAATGGTGTCCAGCGCTTTGGGGAAGCTGGAAGCCAGGCGCCAACGAATGGTTTCCTGGGCGTGAACTGCAGGTGCAACACCAGCAGCGAGAACACCGGCAATACCGGCGTTTTTCAGGGCGACGCGACGATCCATGTAGGGAATCTCCTTGAGGACTTGCAGCTGTGTTCCAGCCTTGGGTCAGTTGAACATCTCTCCCACTGCGCGACGGGCGCACAGTGTTCAAGGACTGTTTAAGTCAAAATGGATTGTAGGGAGCACCCTCTAAGCAGCCTTGGGGGTGTTCCCTCGACAAAGCCCTCACAATGCCTAGGGTTCAGGCTTTTGTCAGACTGCGAAGTGACTGTTGAATCGCTCAAGCGAAACGCTTGCGAATCGCCGCTTCAATACCCGCAGCATCCAGCCCTTGCATGGCCAGCAGCTTGGCCGGGTCGCCGTGCTCGATAAAAACGTCGGGTAATCCCAGACACAGCACAGGTTTGCTCATGTGCAACTGCTGCAGAGCCTCCAATACGGCTGAACCTGCGCCGCCCTGCAAACAGCCCTCTTCCAGCGTGACAAGGCTTTCATGCGCGCTGGCAACCTCGCGCAGCAAGCTCATATCCAAAGGCTTGGCCCATCGCATGTTGACCACTGTGCAGCCGAGATTCTCAGCCGCTTGGAGAGCGGGATACAACAGCGTGCCAAAGCTCAACATGGCGATTCTTTTGCCAGGTTTGACGATTTCGCCTTTGCCAAAGGGCAAGCCTTCGAGCGACTCGCTCGGCAACTTGCCTGCGCCCGCCCCGCGCGGATAACGTACCGCCACGATATGGTCTTGCTCGAACGCGGTGGTCAGCAGCGCGCGGCACTCCGCCTCGTCTGCCGGGCAAGCAATGCTCACATGCGGGATGCAGCGCAAAAAAGCAATGTCATACGCGCCAGCATGCGTGGCGCCATCCGCACCCACAAGGCCAGCGCGGTCCAGCGCAAGCACCATCGGCAATTTTTGAATCGCCGCATCGTGAATCAATTGATCGTAGCCGCGCTGCAAGAAGGTGGAATAAATCGCCACCACAGGCTTCATGCTTTCACAAGCCAAGCCCGCCGCAAAGGTGATCGCATGCTGTTCGGCAATGCCGACATCGTGGTACCGGTCAGGAAAGCGCTTTTCAAACTCCACCAACCCCGAGCCCTCGCGCATGGCGGGCGTGATGCCGACGAGGCGGCTGTCTTGGGCGGCCATATCGCATAGCCACTGGCCAAAGATTTGCGTGAAGGTTGGCTTGGGCGCGCTGGCGGGTTTGGTGAGGCCTACGGCGGGATCGAATTTGCCCGGTCCGTGGTAGGCAATCGGGTCTGCCTCGGCCAATTTGTAGCCCTGGCCTTTTTTCGTGACCACATGCAGGAATTGCGGGCCTGCGCCTTTTTCCATGAGCTGCTTGACGTTTTCCATCATCGGCACGAGCGAGGCCAGATCATGACCGTCAATCGGGCCGATGTAGTTGAAGCCAAATTTCTCAAATAGCGTCGCTGGCACGACCAAGCCCTTGGCCTGCTCTTCCACTCTTTTTGCAAGTTCAAACAGCGGCGGCAAGGGTTTGAGCACCGATTTGCCCATGTTTTTGGCTGCGGCATAAAAGCGCCCGCTCATGAGCTGCGCCAAATAGCGGTTCAAAGCACCCACGGGCGGCGAAATGCTCATGTCATTGTCGTTGAGCACCACGAGCAGCGGCAAGCCGGGCTGCACGCCGGCATTGTTCATTGCTTCAAAGGCCATGCCAGCGCTCATCGCACCGTCGCCAATGATGGCGACTGCGTGGCGCATTTGGTTTTGATTCTTCGCTCCAATGGCCATGCCTAAGGCCGCAGAAATTGAGGTGGAGGAATGCGCCGTGCCAAAGGTGTCATACGGGCTTTCATCCCGGCGCGGAAAGCCGCTAATGCCGCCGAGCTGGCGCAGGGTGTGCATCTGGTCGCGCCGCCCGGTCAAGATTTTGTGCGGGTAGGTTTGGTGACCCACATCCCAAACCAAGCGGTCCTGCGGCGTGTTGAACACGTAATGCAAAGCAATCGTCAGCTCCACAGTGCCCAGATTCGAGCTCAGATGCCCGCCAGTTTTGGAGACGGATTGCAGCACATGCTCGCGCAGCTCGTCCGCCAGTTGGGGCAACTCGGCGCGCGTCAGTCGGCGCAGGTCAGCAGGGCTGTTGATGGAGGAAAGGAGATTCATCACGAAGTCAAACAATTACTATAATTTTAATAGCACTCTACTCAGGTTTTATGCCGGCGAACTGCTGATTTGGGTATCAATTTGGCCAAAAGAGAGTTAATGGGCACGCTGCACCACCACATCAGCCAAAGACTTCAGCGCCAGCGTGTTGCGTAAACCACTCGCCTCAAGCGCAGTAATCGCTTGCCCATACAGGTCGTGTGCAAACGCCTGCGAGCGCGTCATGCCCAAAATGCTCACATAAGTCGGTTTACCGGCCTCAGCATCTTTGCCAGCAGTCTTGCCCAAGGTGGCGGAATCCGCCGTCACATCCAGGATGTCGTCCACCACTTGGAAGGCGAGGCCGATCGCATGGCCGTAAGTCTGCAAGGCCTGAAGCTGCGATTCGCTGGCTTGCCCGCATGCCGCGCCCATCATCACGCTGGCTTGTAGCAGCGCGCCCGTTTTCAGCTCATGCATGTGCTTGAGCTCAGCTACCGACAACGCCAGCCCCACGCTGGCCAAATCAATCGCCTGCCCGCCCGCCATGCCCGCCTCACCCGCTGCACGCGCCAACAGCGCGCACAGCTTGGCCTGCATCGCGGCTGGAATGCTCTCGTCCAGCGGAGTCAGTAACTCAAAAGCCAGGGCCTGCAAAGCATCACCTGCCAGCAGCGCGGTCGCTTGCCCAAATTTCACATGCACCGTGGGCTGGCCACGCCGCAGCACATCATTGTCCATGCAGGGCATGTCATCGTGGACCAAGCTGTAGGCATGAATCAATTCAGTGGCCGCAGCCGCACGCAAAGCAGCCGCCTCCAAACCCTGCACACTTTCACATGCCGCAAGAGCCAGCATGGGCCGCAGCCGCTTGCCACCGCCGAGCACCGCATAACGCATCGCTTGCCCCAAACCCGCCGGCGCGCTCTCAGGCACCCAAGCGCCCAGCGCAGCCTCAACTTGGTTTAAACGCGCTTGATTCCAAGCAGAAAAATCCCATCCCGGCATGCTCACTCCTGCACCGCTTGGCCGTCCAGCAGCTTGATCTGTTGTTCTACTGCTGCGAGTTTGTCGCGGCAGATTTTGAGCAAAGCCGCACCGCGCTGGTAGCCTGAAAGCAAATCATCCAAGGGAATTTGGCCCGACTCCATGCGCTGCACAAGCCCTTCCAGCTCTTGCAACGCGGCTTCGTAGGTCAGGCCTTCATCTGGGGTTGCCGAGGCGGGTGCTGTTGTTTTAGGCATGGATTGGTCTGTAAAACTCTAATTTTAGGCGCTGCCCAGCCAGTTTCATGAAGCCAATGTGAAGGGAATCTGAGGGTTGCTCCTTAGCTGGGTTTTTTGCTCCTCCAATGGGTAAAATCACCGACCCGGCCACGTTTGGGTGGCCTCTTGTCCATCATCCCATGCAGGGTTGCCAAACATGACCGACCTGAGCCTGTCTCGACACCTTTCCCAACATGCCCAAAGCGACCCCGCTCAGCTCAAGGCTGCGCCGCTGAAAGTCTCCACCTATTTTTCCGATGCGGTGTTCCAAGCCGAGCAGCAGCGCATTTTTGCGCACGGCCCGAAATATGTGGGGCATGCGTTGGCCGTGCCACAGGTGGGCGACTATTACGCCCTGCCCCAGGAAGGCGAAGGCCGCGTGCTGATGCACACGCCAAACGGCTTGGAGCTGATCTCCAACGTCTGCCGCCACCGCCAAGCTGTGATGCTGCACGGACGAGGCCATCAAGTGCAGAGTAACATCATTTGCCCGCTACACCGCTGGACGTATGACACCTCTGGTGCACAGCCCACTGGCACGCTCATCGGCGCACCGCATTTTGATCACGATCCGTGCCTCAACCTCAACAATTACCCGCTGCACAGTTGGAATGGCCTGCAATTCGACGCCTCCAAGCGCTCACCGACCGACCTGCAAGCCCTGTTGGCCAGCCTGCCCGCCGCCAAAGACCTCGATTTCTCCGGCTACCAATTCCACCGCGCCATCGAGCACGAATGCGCCTACAACTGGAAAACCTTCATTGAGGTCTATCTAGAGGATTATCACGTGGGCCCTTTCCACCCCGGCCTCGGCCAATTTGTCACCTGCGACGATTTGCAGTGGCAATACGGCTCGCAATGGAGCTTGCAAACCGTGGGCGTGGCCGACAAATTGGGCAAGCCCGGCAGCGCCGTCTATCAGCGCTGGCACGATGCCGTCTTGAGCTATCGAGGCGGTGAGCCCCCCGCCCATGGCGCAATCTGGCTCACGCTTTACCCCACTGTCATGGTGGAGTGGTATCCGCATGTGCTCACCGTGAGCACGCTCTATCCCCAAGGCCCGCAAAAAACGCTCAACATTGTCGAGTTTTTCTACCCCGAAGAAATCGCCGCTTTCGAGCCCCACTTTATCGAAGCACAGCAAGCGGCCTACATGGAAACCTGCGAAGAAGACGATGAAATCGCCCTGCGCATGGACGCCGGCCGCGAAGCGCTCTTGCAACGCGGTGACGACGAATCCGGTCCCTACCAAAGCCCCATGGAAGACGGCATGCAGCATTTCCATCAGTGGTATGAGCGGGCAATGCACTAATCAGCGCTATCAATATTAGAGCACGCTGCGCAGATTTCATGCCGGCGAACTGCCAAAAATTCTTCAAATCTGCAAGTTTTTCTGTTCTCAGGCATCATTGGATGCATGACTACGCCCACACCCTACACCCCACCCAAAATCTGGCAAGCCCCGCACAGCAGCGGCGGCGCATTTGCCAACATCAACCGCCCAACAGCGGGTGCCACGCATGAGAAGGAGTTGCCTGTGGGCAAGCATCCTTTCCAGCTTTACTCGCTGGGCACGCCCAACGGCGTCAAAGTCACCATCCTGTTTGAGGAGCTGCTGGCCGCTGGCCACTCCGACGCCCAATACGATGCTTGGCTGATTCGCATCAACGAAGGCGCACAGTTTGGCAGCGGATTTGTGCAGATCAATCCAAATTCTAAAATCCCTGCGCTGTTAGACCGAAGTAACCCCGACCAGCCCATCCGCGTCTTCGAATCGGGCGCGATTTTGATGCACTTGGCGGAAAAGTTTGGCGCGTTCCTCCCCGCGGACCCCGCTGCACGCGCAGAATGCCTGTCTTGGCTGTTCTGGCAAATGGGCAGCGCGCCCTTCGTTGGCGGCGGTTTCGGGCATTTCTATGCCTACGCGCCCGAGAAAATCGAATACGCGATTGACCGTTACGCGATGGAAACCAAGCGCCAAATGGACGTTCTGGACCGCCTACTCGCAGAGCGCCACTACATTTGCGGCGACGCTTACACGATTGCCGACATGGCTATCTGGCCGTGGTATGGCCAAATGGCGCTCGGCCGCTCGTACAACGCGGGAGAGTTTCTGCAAGTCCACACCTACAAAAACGTCCTGCGCTGGGCGAACGAACTCGATGCCCGTCCCACGGTGAAGCGCGGTCGCATGGTCAACAAAGTGCAAGGCGAGCCTGCGCTGCAGTTGCATGAGCGGCATGATGCGAGTGACTTTGAGCTACGCACACAAGACAAGCTTTCCGCTTGATTTTTAAGCGTTTTTGGTCGTACGCCGGCATCGAATATGCCTAGAGTGCTATTATTTTTGTAGTAATCACTCGACTTGATCGGTTGACCGAAAATTTGCTGCTTGTACAGATCCCGCCCCGGTCTCGCCGACTGTGATTGGGCTGTGCGACTGCGCGAAACAAGTGGGCAGGCAAGCGCGAAGCGCATCGCAAATTGAACTTGTATTGCTGAAAGTGACACACCTGTAAGGCCGTGGGAGCTTCCCCGACGTACAGCCAGCACTTTCACGGAGCATCCTGATGAGCTTACGATTTACTCCTATTTTCATAGCACTCTGCGCAGGTTTAATGCCGGCGAAGGCCGTATTTTCCATGGAAAACTGTTCTGCCAAGTCATCAGACAAACTCACCCCGGTGATTGCGCTGTACACCTCCGAGGGATGCAGCTCCTGCCCGCCAGCGGATGCTTGGCTCTCGCAATTCAAAGCGGCGCAGAAAGAAGGCAAGGTGGTGGCGCAGGCCTTTCATGTGAACTACTGGGACTATATTGGCTGGAAAGATCGCTTTGCCGCACCCGCTTACACCCAGCGCCAGCGCGAGCTCTCAGCTCGCACCCAGCTGAACAGCATTTACACGCCGCGAATTGCCAAAAACGGGTTGACCGTGCGCAACTATAGCCAGCCCGAAGCCATGCTGGCGAGCCCCGCGCCCGCTGCCGCCCGCATCGCGCTCAAGCAGTTGGAGGCTAACCGTTTTGAAGCCCGCATCGAGCCGGTCTTGCCCACGGCTTGGAGCGCCTATTTCACCATCACCGAGCATGGCCATGTGAGCAAGGTCAACGCGGGGGAAAACAAAGGCGAAACGCTCACCAACGATTTTGTCGTGCGCCAGTATGCGCCGCTGGGGCAATTCAGCGGCGCGCAGACCTTGAAATTCAGCAGCATTGCACCCACCGTGTCTGCCGGCAAGGCGCATGAGCGGCAGATCAACCTGGTGATTTCAGATGCCGCAACCGGGCGCAGCTTGCAGGCTTTGAGCTTGGGTTGCTAGGGCGGGTTAACACGCCCTAGCTGCGGACTAGGCCTTGAACGGCACCACATTGTCCGTGCCTGTTGCGCCGAAGGCCTGTTCCCGCAGCAGGGCAAGCTGGTCGCGCACGCGGGCGGCTTTTTCGAACTCGAGGTTTTTAGCGTGGTCAAGCATTTGCTTTTCCAGGCTCTTGATCCGCTTGCCGATGTCGCGCTCGCTCATGTCTTCAACCTGTGCGCGTTCCAGATCGCGCTTGGCCATTTCTTTGCTGGCTTTTTCGCTGTAGACACCGTCGATCAGATCACGCACCTTCTTCACGATACTTTGCGGCGTGATGCCATGCTGCTGGTTGAACGCGGTTTGCTTGGCGCGGCGGCGCTCGGTCTCGTCAATGGCGCGACGCATGGAATCGGTGATCTTGTCGGCATACAAGATCGCTTGGCCATTCAAATTGCGGGCAGCGCGGCCAATGGTTTGGATAAGTGAGCGCTCGGCCCTGAGAAAACCTTCCTTGTCGGCATCCAAAATCGCCACGAGAGACACCTCGGGAATGTCCAAACCTTCGCGCAGCAAGTTGATGCCTACGAGCACGTCGAATGCGCCCAGCCGCAGATCGCGCAAAATCTCCACGCGTTCCACCGTGTCGACATCGCTGTGCAGATAGCGCACCTTCACGCCGTTGTCAGACAGGTAATCGGTGAGCTGCTCGGCCATGCGCTTGGTGAGCGTCGTGATGAGCACACGCTCGTTTTTCTCCACGCGCTCGCGGATTTCCTGCAGCACATCGTCCACTTGGCTGGTGGCAGGTCGCACCTGCACCACAGGGTCGATCAAGCCCGTGGGGCGCACGAGTTGCTCCACCACCTGACCCGCATGCTCTTTCTCGTAATTCGCCGGCGTGGCGCTCACGAAAATGCATTGGCGCATGCGCTGCTCAAACTCTTCAAACTTCAAAGGCCGGTTATCCAGCGCAGAGGGCAGCCGAAAACCGTATTCAACAAGCGTGGTTTTGCGGGAGCGGTCGCCGTTGTACATGGCCGAAAGCTGGCCAATCATTTGGTGGCTCTCATCTAGGAAGATCAATGCGTCTTTGGGCAAATAATCAGTGAGCGTGCTCGGCGGCTCGCCGGGCGCTGCACCGGAGAGATGCCGTGTGTAATTTTCAATGCCTTTGCAGTGCCCCACTTCGCTGAGCATTTCCAAATCAAAGCGCGTGCGCTGCTCCAGCCGCTGCGCCTCCACCAATTTCCCATCGCCCACGAGCTGCTTGAGCCGTTCATCAAGCTCCAGTTTGATCGTCTCCACCGCAGCCAGCACCTTGTCGCGCGGCGTAACGTAATGGCTGCTGGGGTACACGGTGAAGCGCGGGATTTTTTGGCGAATTCGGCCAGTGAGCGGGTCAAAGAGAGACAGGCTCTCAATCTCATCGTCAAACAATTCAATCCGAATCGCCAGCTCCGAATGCTCGGCGGGAAACACATCAATCGTGTCACCCCGCACACGGAATTTGCCACGCGAAAAATCCTGCTCGTTGCGCTGGTATTGCATGCGAATGAGCTGGCCAATCACCTCGCGCTGACCCATTTTGTCGCCCACGCGCAGCGTCATGATCATGCGGTGATAGCTCTCGGGCTCGCCAATGCCGTAAATCGCGCTCACGGTCGCCACGATGATCACATCGCGCCGCTCCAGAATACTTTTCGTACACGACAGCCGCATCTGCTCAATATGCTCATTGATCGCCGAATCTTTTTCAATGAACAAATCCCGTTGCGGCACATAAGCCTCGGGCTGGTAATAGTCGTAATAGCTCACGAAATACTCCACCGCATTCTTCGGAAAGAACTCGCGGAATTCGGAATACAGCTGCGCGGCCAGCGTCTTGTTCGGCGCAAAAATAATCGCCGGCCGCCCGAGTTGCGCAATCACATTGGCCATCGTGAAGGTCTTGCCCGAGCCCGTCACACCCAGCAGCGTTTGGAACGCCTCGCCATCGCGCACCCCTTCAATCAAAGCTGCAATCGCCGCCGGCTGATCGCCCGCGGGCGGATAGGGCTGAAACAACTCAAAAGGCGAGCTGGGGTAGCTCACGAATTCGCCAAGCTTGGCATGAGCTGAGACTTCGGTGATTTCGGTCATGGCAGGGCTAAAATAGAACCCTGTATTTAATCACAGATGCGGATGGCTTGCAGAAAAAGTCAAGACGGCACAAGAAAATCTCGACTGATCCTTGCACCCAGCGCATTGATGCGGTCTAGAAATTGCGTGAGGTACGCATGCAAACCGGTGGCCAAGATTTCATCAATGCGGCCAAACTGCAAATCAGCACGCAACTTGCCGGCGCTGCGCTGCGTGTCTTGCGACTGCGCGTTGGCCACGAGATTCAAGTTCTCCACCACGGCGTTCATGCTGGCATGCAAGGAGCGCGGCATATCCGGGCGCAGCATGAGCAGCTCGACCACGCGCTCGGGTGTGATCACGTTGCGATACACCTTGCGATAAATCTCAAAGCCGGAGACGCTGCGCAAAATTGCGCTCCAGTGGTAGAAATCCAGCTCTTGGTCTTTTTCATTGGCCGCACCATAAAAGTCGCTTTGCAGGGCGTGAAATTTCACATCAAGCAAGCGGGCCGTGTTGTCAGCGCGCTCCAGAAACGTACCTAAGCGAATGAAATGCAGGGCTTCGTCCATCAGCATGGTGCCGACGGTGACGCCGCGCGAGAGGTGGCTGCGGAATTTCACCCATTCAAAGAACTTGCCTGGATCACGCTCGAAATCGCCGTCTTTGAGCATACGCTTGAGTTCCAGCCAAGTTTGGTTGATGGTTTCCCAAACTTCGGTGGTGAGCGTGCCGCTCACTGCGCGGGCATTCTCGCGCGCTTGCTTGATGCAGCTCACGATGCTGGACGGGTTCAATTCATTTTTCACCATGAAATCCATCACGTCTTTGGCATTGACTGTGTCATGCCAAGCTTTGTAGCTGCCGTCCAGCTCGCTGATCGACACGATGCCCTCCCAGCCAGCTTGCGCGACGGCGGCGGATTGCGGAAGCAAAGAAGTTTGGTAGTTCACATCGAGCATGCGCGCAGTGTTCTCGGCGCGCTCGGTGTAGCGGGCCATCCAAAACAGGTGATCGGCAGTGCGGCTGAGCATTTTTATTCCTCCAATACCCAAGTATCTTTCGTCCCCCCACCTTGCGACGAGTTGACGACCAGAGAACCTTCTTTGAGGGCGACACGGGTCAGGCCGCCGGGGACAAGTTGCACGGTTTTGCCTGAAAGCACAAAAGGCCGCAGGTCAATGTGGCGCGGTGCGATACCACTTTCCACAAAGGTCGGGCAGGTGGACAAAGACAGTGTAGGCTGCGCAATGTAGTTGCTCGGATTGGCCACAAGCACCGTGCGGAAGTCTTCAATTTCTGCTGTGCTCGCCGCTGGCCCCACCAGCATGCCATAGCCGCCCGCACCATGCACTTCTTTGATCACCAGCTCACTCATATGATCAAGCACATAGGCCAAATCATCTGCTTCACGGCACATATGCGTCGGAACGTTGTGGATGATGGCCTGCTCGCCTAGATAAAACTCGATCATCTTGGGCACATAAGGGTAAATCGACTTGTCGTCAGCCACGCCTGTGCCCACCGCGTTCGAAATCGTGACCTTGCCAGCTTTGTAGGCTTGCATCAAGCCGGCGCAGCCCAAGGTACTGGTTGGGCGGAAAACGCGCGGGTCAAGGAAATCATCGTCAACACGGCGGTAGATCACGTCCACACGCTTGGGGCCTTGCGTGGTGCGCATGTAGATGAAGCCATCTTGCATGAACAAATCCTGCCCCTCCACCAGCTCCACGCCCATCTGCTGCGCGAGGAAGGCATGTTCAAAATAAGCTGAGTTGTGCATGCCCGGCGTGAGGACCACCACCGTGGGGTCACCTGAAGTGGGCGGCGAAATGCTGCGCAAAGTCTCCAACAGCAAATCGGGATAGTGCGCCACGGGTGCGACCTTGTTTTGTGCAAACAGGTCAGGAAAGAGCCGCATCATCATCTTACGGTTCTCAAGCATGTAGCTCACGCCACTGGGCACACGCAGATTGTCCTCCAGCACGTAATACTGGCCGTTTCCTTGAGCGTCAGGTGCACGCACGATGTCGATACCGGCGATATGGCTGTACAAATCTCGCGGCACGTTCACACCAGCCATCTCCGGGCGGAATTGCGCATTGCGCAAGATCTGATCAGGCGGAATCACGCCTGCCTTCAATATCTCCTGCCCGTGGTACACATCATGAATGAAACGATTGAGTGCCGTCACGCGCTGAATCAGCCCCTTCTCAAGCTCAGCCCATTCATGCGCCGGAATGATGCGCGGAATCAGGTCAAACGGAATCAAGCGCTCCGCGCCCGCGCCGTCTTCGTCTTTTTCGCCATACACGGCAAAGGTAATGCCCACGCGGCGAAACACCATCTCTGCCTCATCGCGCCGAGCTCGCATCACATCGCGCGGCTGCCGTGCCAGCCATTGGTCGTAACGTTGGTAGTGCGGCCGCACGCTGGTGGACGTGGCCTGCATTTCGTCAAACTTCAAAACTGGCATAGAACTCTCCTGACCAAAGGATAGCAAGTTTCGAGCCACTCACTGCCTAGGGCAAGCGATGATGCCAATACCTTCGATGCGCCTCGCGCTGGCAGCTCACTTGGGGAGCGTCTGAGGCCCAGCGGGCTGCGCCGCAGCGGGGGCTGCTCATGATCTGGATGTTTCGCTCTTGGTATCGGGCCATCACTTCGGGCACGGGGTGTTGGAAGCGGTTGCGGTAACCAGCTTGCACGAGGGCGATTTGGGGTTGCACCGCATCGATGAATGACTCTGTGGAGGAGGTTTTGCTGCCGTGGTGGGGCACCAGCAGGAGATTGGCTTTGAGCGGGGCGCTTTCTGTGATCAAGCGCTGCTCTTGGGCGGCTTCCAAATCGCCCGTGAGCAGCACGGTTTGGCGGCCGTTGCTGATACGCAGCGCGCAGCTCATGGCGTTGGGTTTTTGTGGGCTGGTGTAGTCGCTAGCTTGGGGGTGGAGGATGTGGAAATCGATGCCATCCCACTGCCAGCGCTGGCCGGCGGTGCAGCGCTCGGCTGCGCGAAGCTGCTGCAATTCATGCTCGGCTTCAATAGAGCTGATGAGCTTGGCTTGCAGTTGCATCTTGAGCACAGCTTGTGCGCCTCCGATATGGTCGGCGTCACGATGCGAAATCACGAGCACATCCAGCCGCTCGCCCAAGGCGCGCAAGAGCGGCACCAGCGTGCGTTGGCCGGCATCGCTCTCGCGGGAGAAGCGCGGGCCCGCGTCATAAAGCAAGCTGTGCTGCGCGGTTTGAATGAGCACGGCATTGCCTTGGCCGATGTCGGCGGCCAGCAAAGCGAATTCGCCGCTGGCTGGTCGTGCGGGCTGCGTGAGCAGCAGCGGGATCACCATGAGGGCGCCCATGGCCCGCCAGGGCAGCGGCAGCTTCATGATGCACAAAATACCACCAAACAGGGCAATCGCCGGCATCAAACCTGCGCTAGATGCTATTGAAATAGTAGCAAATGGCCACTGTGCCATGCTGCTCAAAACGATGCCCAAAAGCTGCACGCCCCAAGCTGCCGCATCCCACAAAGGGGCCCATATCACGCCTGCGAGCGCCAGCGGTGTGACGAGGAGCGTCACCCAAGGAATCGCCAGCACATTGGCCAGCAGACCCACCAATGAGACTTGGTTGAACAGCAGCAAACTCAAGGGTGCGAGCGCGAGTGTGATCACCCATTGCTCGCGCAGCAATCTCATGAACCTCTGCCCCCAAGAGACATTGGATGGCAGATCATCACGCCGCCCTGCATCGCTGGCAAACAGCACACCCACCGCCACAAAGCTCAACCAAAAGCCCCCAGACAGCAGCGCCCAAGGATCGAGCGCCGTGAGCACGGCCAGCGCCAGCAGCCACACCAGCGGCCAAGGCCAGCGTTTGCCTGAACTTCGCAGCAGGCAGATGACAAGCAACATCCACACCGTGCGCTGCGCAGGCAAGCCCCAGCCAGCAAACAGGGCATACAGCGAGGCCAGTAACACCCCGCCCCATAGCGCAGCATGTTGCGCTGGCCAAGCTGTGGTGAGGCGTTGGCTGCGCCGCCACAGCGCACCGATCAGCAGCGCCGCACCCCAGGCAAACATGGTGATGTGCAGCCCAGAAATGCTCATGAGGTGTGCTACGCCCGTGGCGCGGTATACATCCCAATCCGCGCGGTCTATCGCCGCTTGGTCGCCCACCACAAGCGCCGCAATCACGCCTGCCAACTGCGCATTGCTCACCCGCTCAAAAATCGCATCACGCACACTTTGCCGCGCCGCTTCCATCGGGTGCTGCCAGGTGCTGCCAATCTTCACCGGCGCATCGCCTCGCGCCGCTTCGCGCACGCCAGCGCGAACGTACCCCGTGGCCGCTATGCCCTGCTCCCAAAGCCACAGCTCATAGTCAAAGCCATGCGGATTGAGATTGCCGTGCGGCGCTTTGAGCCGCGCCACCAGTTGCCAGCGCTCGCCGGCACGGGGTTGGCCTTGTGCGGTAAGCTCAGCAAAGGGCACGGCAGCTGCGTCTTCCGACAGGCGCGGCAGGCTGCGATACCACGCCAGTTGAATGCGCGGGGGCAACGCGACTGTTCGCACGCCCTCAGTGAGCAGTTGTGCAGACTCCACATCCATGCGAAAGCGCAGCCCCGATTCGTCACGCTGCGGCATCTGCGCAATGATGCCGGTGATGCGAACATCGCGCCCTTCCAGCTCTGCGTTCAAGGCTTGGGATTGGTAGGCCGCTGCTCGCCAGCCGGTTTGCCCAAAACCCAGCAGCACAGCGCCTACCATCCACATCAACACTTTGGCAGCACGATAAGGCCGGCTCATCGGCGCTTGCAGCCCCCTCTTCTCCACTATTAATTTAATAGCACTCCACGCAAGATGCGTGCCGGCGAACCCGCTAAAAAGCATATAAATCCATGCCGCAAACAACTCGCGCTGGTGCAATTGCAAGGCGCAGCCGATCACAAAGGCAGCCAAGGTCAGGAGCAGGCGGTGCATGGCAAAAGTTTGTAGTGCGGGATGTTCCGCTACGATGCGTGATTGTGCTGATTGATCACCACAGTTTATCCAATGGAGATTCCTATGAACGTGTACGACACCCTCAAAACTTTAGGCATTGAGCTACCCGCCGTTTCGACGCCCGCCGCCGCCTATGTGCCCTTTGTGCAAACTGGCAACCTCATCTTTGTCTCGGGCAACATCGCTCGCAAAGACGGCGTACCTTGGGTGGGCCAGCTTGGTAAAAACATGGCCACTGAAGAAGGCAAACTTGCCGCGCGCTCTTGCGCAATCCAGCTCATGGCCGCGCTGCATGCCGCCACGGGAGACCTCAACAAAATCCAGCACATCGTCAAGGTGATGAGCTTGGTGAACTCGACTGCAGATTTCACCGAGCAGCACCTCGTAACCAACGGCTGCTCCGAGCTGATTGGCCAAGTGTTTGGCCCTCAAGTGGGCGCCCATGCCCGCAGCGCGTTTGGCGTGGCACAAATTCCAATGGGAGCTTGCGTGGAGATTGAGCTGATTGCGCAGGCGGCGGCTTGATGCAATAGAAAATGGCCGCCGGCACTCAGTCAGGCAGATCGAGTAAGAGGCTGTTGTGGCTTGACGTTCACAGCCGCCCTCCCCAAAAGAAAGCAAAATTCGCGTGACGACAGGTTTTTTGTCTCACTGACAAAGCGTTTTGTAAATGAGTGCATCACTCTACGGCGAGAGATTTACAAAAAGTCACGTGTTTGCTAATCTTGCTGTATACAAAGCGACGTTTTATCCCCCTCGAATCCACCCTACCATCGACACGCTCATGTCATCCCTGACAATCCAAGAGCTGCAACTGCTCGGTAGAGCTACATCGTCGCCCGCACTGAACGCGGCAACGAGATCATCAAGCGTGATCCGCGCCAAATGCCGCGCCGCCTTCGCGTGTTGCTCTTGGCGATTGATGGTGCGCAGCCGGTACAGCTCTACACGCAAACGCTCAAAGGCTTTGGCGATGTGAGCGAATTGCTGATTGAGCTGGTCAATTTGGGGATGGTGCGTTTGGTAGAGCCCACAGTGGCAAAAAAGTATACCGCTGAAGGTCGCCGCAGCAGTTTCGCTGCACTAGACAACTTACTTGATGACTCACGCTTCAACAGCGAAAACGCTGCCGATGTACTCTATGGCAGCACGACGCCCGGCAGCTTTGATGAAATGGTCCGTGTGGCCCGCATTGAGCGACCAGAATACAAACCCACTCCTGTGGCAGCACCTGCGCCCATTGCAGCGCCCGAACAAAAAGCGCAAATTGAAAGCCTATTCAAACTGCTCGAATCGGTGCGCGGTGAACGCATGAACCTCAAACAGCAAGTCATCAAGCTACAGCGCGTGAAAGAAGCTGCCGTTCGCTTGCACCACCAAAACCAGAAGCTACAAAACTGGGTGTATGGCTTGGGCATTGGCTGCGCGATGTTGGCCACTTCTTTGGTTGTGGTGCTGCTGCGGCGTTGAATTTTTTGCCGATATTGGCTGATCGCCGGCGTATTTTCTGCTTTCTTTGCTACTTTTTTGATAGTCTTTATGAGTCCGTGATTGCAGGCTATCCTGATCGCACGGGTTCGAAAGCGGTGATGCTGCAAAGCTTCGCCTTTACCCAAAGCACCTCCTCTATCTCTGCGACAATGCTCGCGTGGACTTCAACAACATCATTCAGACCGTCTTGGTCTATGCCCTGCCCGTCATCTTCGCCATCACGATTCACGAGGCTGCGCATGCCTATGCTGCCCTGTATTTCGGCGATAAAACTGCCTACAGCTTGGGGCGCGTCACGCTCAATCCGATCAAGCATATCGATCCGATTGGCACGATTGCGATGCCGCTGCTCTTGTATTTCGCCACAGCGGGTAGTTTTCTTTTCGGCTATGCCAAGCCTGTGCCTGTGCATTTCAGTGCTTTGCGCAACCCGCGCCGCGATACGGTTTGGGTCGTCTTCGCTGGGCCTGGCTCGAATTTGATCCAAGCGCTGCTCTGGGGCATCTTGTTTTATACCTTGCAGATCGTGGGACTGGATGAAAAGTTTTTTCTCGCTATGTGCAAAGCCGGTATGCTGGTGAATGTGGTGATGTTTGTGTTCAATCTGTTTCCCGTGCCGCCACTGGATGGTGGACGCATTGCCGTGGCGCTACTGCCCTATCGCTATGCGCAGCCTCTATCCCGTGTGGAGCCTTGGGGCTTTTTCATCGTGATGGCCTTGGTCATCAGCGGCATCGCCAGCACCCTGTGGATGCGCCCTTTGATGAGCCTAACCTATGGCCTGCTCAATATCGTCCTCACTCCCATTCGCTTGCTTGCACAATAAAAAATGACCGACAAAAAACGCGTTCTCTCCGGCATGCGCCCCACCGGCGCCTTGCATTTGGGCCATTACCACGGCGCACTGAAAAACTGGGTGCGCTTACAAAGTGAGATGGAGTGTTTCTATTTCGTGGCAGATTGGCATGCGCTCACCACGCATTATGAGAATCCAGATGTCATCGAGGCATCGGTCTATGAAATGGTGATCGACTGGCTGGCCACAGGCATCGACCCTGAGCAATGCACCCTCTTCCTGCAAAGCCGTCTGCCCGAGCATGCCGAGCTGTTCACCCTTCTAGCCATGGGCACGCCGCTGGGCTGGCTCGAGCGCGTGCCCACCTACAAAGACCAGCAGCAGCAACTCAAAGACAAAGACCTCTCCACCTACGGCTTCTTGGGTTATCCGCTCCTTCAAGCCGCCGATATCCTGATCTACAAAGCGCACTACGTGCCTGTGGGCGAAGACCAAGCCAGCCATGTCGAACTCACGCGCGAGGCCGCCCGCCGCTTCAATGATCTCTATGGCCGCCGCAACAATGATGGTGAAAAGATTGCCGCGCTGCTGGAAAGCCTGCCCAAAGACGATGCCCGGTACATCAAAAGCATGGCCAAAAAGCGCACCGAGCAAGGCGATGAGACCGTTTTGCAAAAACTGCCCGGTTTTCTCGCCAAGTTTGAGGCTTTGAGCGCCAACGACAAAGCCCTGCTGACTTCTCTGGTCTCCGGCAAGGGCAAGGCCGTCTTGATTGAGCCCGATGTGCTGCTGACCAGCGCCTCCAAGCTGCCTGGCCTCGATGGCCGCAAAATGAGCAAGAGCTATGGCAATGCGATTGGCATCCGCGAAAACGCCGCCAGCATCACCAAAAAAATCCGCGAAATGCCCACCGACCCGGCCCGCGTGAAGCTCACAGACAAAGGCGATCCGGCCAAATGCCCGGTATGGCAGTTTCACCTCGTCTATTCCGATGAAAACCGCAAACAATGGGTGACTGAGGGCTGCACCAGCGCGGGCATTGGCTGCATTGAATGCAAAAAAACGGTCAGCGATGCGATTTTGGCCGAGCAACAGCCCATGCTGGAGCGCGCCATGCCCTATGTGAACCATCCCACGCGGGTGCGCGAGATTGTGGATGCGGGCTGCCAACGTGCCCAGCAGGTGGCGCGGCAGACCATGACCGAGGTGCGCCAAGCGATGGGCTTGAATTATTAAGGCCCATTGTATTTTTCGCGTCTGAAATTTACAGCGAAGGCAGTAAGATTAAGCCATGAGAATTTATGTCGTTGATGATCACCCATTGATGCGCGAAGCGGTCGTCATGCTGTTTCGCCGCATTGCGCCGGAAGCGACGATCGTCGAGCTGGATCGCTTGGCGCCGCTACAAGCCAAAGTGCAAGAAATGGGTGAACCCGATCTGCTCTGCTTGGATTTGAAACTGCCCGATACTCATGGCGTTTCGGGCGTGCGCGAAACGCGCGCGCAGTTTCCCAAAGTGCCCATCGTGGTACTCTCCGCTTCACCAGCCTCTGATTTTGAAGAACTGAGCTTGGATGCGGGTGCTGACTTGTATCTGGAGAAATCCTCCGGAGCCACGCATTTGACGCAGGCTCTGCGTGCTTTGGTGAGCACTGATAGCGACCTGCCTGACAGCAAAATGCTCACCAACGAGAAGCTCTCGCGTCGGCAAAAAGAGCTGCTCAAGCTGCTGGATCGGGGTTTGAGCAACCGCGATCTGGCCGAACAGATGGACATCAGCGAGCATACGGTGAAAGTCCACCTGTGGCGCTTGTTCCGACGCATTGGTGTCAAGAACCGCTCGCAGGCGGTTCATTGGGCTCGTTCTCGCGGCCTGATTTGATCGTAAATATTGTCTTCACCGTCCAAAGCGATGGGCTCGTTGACATCGGCTTGTGCGTCTGAACTAAGTCGAATTTCCACGCGACTGCGCGTGCCTTTGCCCAAGGTGGATCGGATCGTCACCACATGTCCGAGCGCGCGACACAAGCGCTGCACAATCGCCAGCCCCAAGCCAAAGCTGTCCGCCGTGCCCTCATGCACGGGCGCACGGTAAAACTCCTTGAATACATGCGGCAAGTGCTCAGGCGCGATGCCAACGCCGCTGTCGCTCACTTCAATCCAGAGCATACTGCCCATGACCCGCGCATTGATCATCACACCGCCTTGCTCGGTGTAGCGAATCGCATTGGCCAGCAAATTGGACACGATACGCCGCAGCAGCACGGCATCACTTTGCACCATGGCTTCAACGGGCTGAGCGCGTAAATACAAGCCTTTTTGGTCGGCTGCAGGCGCAAACTGCACCGCCATCTCTTCGATCAAGCCGGCCACATCCACTTGGCTGAGATTGATTTTGATCGCACCCGCTTCAATACGCGCGAAGTCGAACAAGCTGTTGAACAAAGTGTTGACCGAATCAGTAGCCGCCAAGATTTTGGGAATCACGCTGCTTGCCAGCATGGGTTCATTGCGCAGCCAATCGGCATAAAACGCCAGCGCATGCACCGGTTGGCGAAGATCGTGCGTGGCGCTGGCCAACAAGCTGTTTTTCATACGCACGGCTTCTGTGGCGGCCTGCGTCTGCTGGCGCAGGGAACGGATGAGTTGCTCATTGCCAAACTGCGCACCGTAGCTAGAACGTTGGAGCTGATGCAGATACCGCCCCAGATAAATGATCAAGATCCAAAAAAGCCCCATCAGCATCACCAGCACCATAGATGTTCGGCTGGGCATTTGCGGCCAAGCGCTGATCCAATGGAAGACAACCGCGCCAACGGCTGTGGCAACCAGCGCATGGGAAAACGCGCGCTGGCAAGGCAGGTTTGCTGCCATCAAAGCCGTACCCACAGTGCCCAAGCCCACCAAAATGATCAAACACAGATACTGGACCTCAGCAGGTGCTTTTTCGTGATGCAGAAATATCGGAAAAGCAAACACGACAGCAATGGCCGGCCAACTCCAACCATGTTGCCGAAAAAAACCCGTCACGTCAGCTGTTTGCTCACCCGCTTCCTGTGCAAGCATCATCCGCTCAAAGCGCCGCACCAAATGCCAGCGGTAGCCCAGCAGCGTCGTGCCCACCAGCGCCCACGCGATCAAGCCCGGCATATGCACATGGCCCATCAACAAAGCGAGTGTCAACACCATCACTGCACAGCCCGAGCGCAGGGTGGCCTCCGCGTTGTGCATGAAGTCGCGCGCCAAGCGCTCGTCCACCCATGCATCATGTGCTCCGGCCGGCGGCTCATCCTGTACGGCAGCGACATAGTGGTCAAGGAATTGCAAGTCGGCTTGCATGGCGAGAATGTAGCAGCAATAAAAAAGCACCCTTTGAGGGTGCTTTTTTGGCTGGCGGAGAGGGCGGGATTCGAACCCGCGGTAAGTTTGACCCTACGCACGCTTTCCAGGCGTGTGACTTAAACCGCTCATCCACCTCTCCTGAAAGCGGTGCGATTGTTCAGGCAATATTGTAATGCACGGCGATAATGTGAGCTCTTGCGACCGAGAAGGATTTTTCGATGCCCCGTGTTCATAATTTCAGCGCCGGCCCGGCGATGTTGCCCGCAGAGGTGCTCAGACAAGCTTCCGAGGAGATGCTCGATTGGCAGGGCAGCGGGATGAGCGTGATGGAGATGAGCCACCGGGGGCCGGAGTTTATAGGGATTTATGAGCGAGCGGTGGCCGACTTGCGCGAGCTGCTGGCGATTCCCGAGAATTACAAAGTCATTTTCCTGCAAGGCGGTGGCTTGGGCGAGAACGCGATTGTGCCGATGAACATGCTGCGTGGCAGAACGGAGATCGATTTCGTTGTGACTGGCACTTGGAGCGAGAAATCGGCGCAGGAGGCAGCGAAGTTTGCCAAGGTGAATATTGCAGCATCGTCTAAAGCAGATGGGTTCACGCATATTCCGGCGGCTTCAAGCTGGAATCTGAGCCCACAAGCGGCTTACCTGCATATTTGCCAGAACGAGACGATTGATGGCGTGGAATTTCAGGAAGCACCGGAGGTTGGCAATCAACTCTTAGTGAGTGATGTGTCGTCCATGATTTTGTCCCGCCCGATGGATGTATCGAAATACGGCCTGATCTTTGGCGGCGCGCAGAAGAACATCGGCCCCGCAGGTCTGACCATCGTGATCGTGCGCGAGGATTTGCTGGGCGGCGCACTCTCTTACACGCCCGATGTGTTCAACTACGCTGTCCAAGGCAAGTCGGACTCCATGTACAACACACCGCCGACTTATGGTATCTACATCGCTGGCTTGGTGTTTGAATGGCTGAAAAAACGCGGTGGCTTGAAAGCAATAGAAGCTCACAATGCCGCCAAAGCCGCCCTGCTTTACAACGCGCTGGATGCTTCGAGTTTCTACACCACCAAGGTACAAGAAGAATTCCGCTCTCGCATGAATGTGCCGTTTTTTCTGCCCGATGAAAAGCTCTATGCGCCCTTCCTCCAAGGCGCAGACGAACGCGGGCTCTTGCAACTCAAAGGCCACCGCAGCGTAGGCGGCCTGCGGGCGAGCATCTACAACGCGATGCCGTTAGAAGGCGTGCAAGCGCTGGTGAACTATTTGGCGGAATTTGAGAAATCTCATGGCTGAAGCCGGCTGCAAACCTCACCGTACCCGAATCAAAATCTGTGGCCTCACGCGCGAGGCTGATGTGGATGCTGCCGTACAAGCCGGCGCGGATGCGATTGGCTTTGTGCTGTATGAGAAAAGCCCGAGGGCTGTGAGCTTGCCGCGGGCGGTGCAATTGGCGCAGCGGTTGCCTGTGTTTGTCACACCCGTGTTGTTACTCGTCAACCAAGATACTCCTGATTTGATAGCACTCTGCGCAGATTCTATGCCGGCTATACCTCGATTTTGCTTACAATTTCATGGTGATGAGAGCCCCGAGCAGTGCGCCGCGGCACACATGCCCTACCTGCGCGCTGCGCGAATTCCGCGTGGTGGCGAGGCCAGCTTTGACTTGGTAAAATTCTGTCAAGACTACCGCGCAGCGCAGGCTATTTTGGTGGATGCGCATGTAGATGGCTACGGCGGCGGCGGTAAAACTTTTGATTGGTCAGCGATTGAATGGTCACATCCCGAAATAAGCGCAGGCTCTCGGATCGTTTTATCTGGTGGACTCTCACCAGCAAACGTCGGCGAGGCAATTAGTCGCGTGCGGCCATGGGCCGTGGATGTGAGCTCGGGTGTTGAGTTGGATGCTGCCGGTGGTGGCACGCAAAAAGGACTCAAGAGCCCGGAAAAGATCAATCAGTTCATCGCGGCAGTGCGCCATGCCGATGAACGCCTTTCCAAGAGTTAAAGCTGTGAAACCCTCTTCTTATCCTGATGCCGCCGGACATTTCGGCAAATATGGTGGCAATTTCGTCTCCGAAACGCTGTCGTTTGCCATTGAAGAGCTGAAAGAGGCCTACGCGCATTATCAAAACGATCCTGAATTCATCCGTGAATTCAATGACGAGCTGGCGCATTTCGTTGGCCGCCCTTCCCCGATTTATCACGCTGCCCGCATGAGCCGCGAGATGGGCGGTGCGCAAATTTATTTGAAGCGCGAAGACCTGAACCACACAGGCGCTCACAAGATCAACAACACGATTGGTCAAGCGCTTCTGGCCAAACGCATGGGCAAGCCACGCGTGATCGCCGAGACGGGCGCTGGCCAACACGGCGTGGCCACAGCCACGATCTGCGCACGCTATGGGCTCGAATGCGTGGTGTATATGGGAAGCGTCGATGTGAAGCGCCAATCGCCCAACGTCTATCGCATGAAGCTTTTGGGGGCAACGGTTGTGCCCGTGGAATCCGGCAGCAAAACGCTCAAAGACGCTCTCAACGAAGCCATGCGTGATTGGGTGGCGAATGTGGACAACACGTTTTACATCATCGGCACGGTCGCCGGGCCACATCCGTATCCGATGATGGTGCGCGATTTTCAGAGCATCATCGGCAAGGAATGCATTGAGCAGATGCCAAAGCACCTTGCTGTACAGACTGGGCAAGCAGGCAAACAACCCGATGCCGTGATCGCCTGCGTGGGCGGCGGCAGCAACGCGATGGGGATTTTTCACCCCTACATCCCGTTTGAAAACACGCGCCTCATTGGCGTGGAAGCTGCTGGCGAAGGCTTGGATTCCGGCAAACACAGTGCCTCGATCCAGCGCGGCCAACCCGGCGTGTTGCATGGCAACCGCACCTATGTGCTGCAAGACGACAACGGCCAGATCATCGAAACCCATTCAGTGAGCGCGGGCTTGGACTACCCCGGTGTGGGCCCCGAGCATGCTTGGCTGGCTGACACCCAGCGTGCAGAATATGTGGGCATCACCGACAAAGAGGCGCTGGATGCATTCCACTACCTCTGCCGCACCGAAGGCATCATTCCCGCGCTGGAATCGAGCCATGCGGTGGCACAAGCGATGAAGATGGCGAAGACCATGCGCTCGGATCAATCTCTCTTGGTGAATCTCTCAGGGCGTGGTGATAAAGACATTGGCACCGTCGCTGATCTGTCGGGCGCTGATTTTTATTGCAGGCCGTCTTGCCGAGGTGAATCCGTCAAAGGTGGTCAGGTTGTGGAGTTCAAGCGATGAGCCGAATCAAAACCTGCCTCGAAGGCTTGAAAGCACAAAGTCGCCAAGCCCTGATTCCCTACGTCACTGCGGGGTTCCCATATCGCGACATCACGCCCGACTTGATGCATGCCATGGTCAGCGCAGGCGCGGACATCATTGAGCTTGGCGTGCCCTTTTCCGATCCCTCTGCCGATGGCCCGGTCATCCAAAAGGCGGGCGACCGCGCTTTGGCGCTCGGTATCGGCCTGACGCAGGTGCTGGAAATGGTCAAAACCTTCCGAGCGAAAGATACGACCACACCCGTCGTACTCATGGGCTATGCCAACCCGGTAGAGCGCTACGATTTGAAGCATGGCGCTGATGCCTTCATTCTTGATGCAGCGGCTGCTGGTGTGGATGGCGTGCTGATTGTGGACTATCCCCCCGAGGAATGTGCGGAGTTTGCAACGAAATTAAGAGCAAATGGTTTGGACTTGATCTTCCTGCTCGCCCCCACATCCACCGAAAAACGTATGAAACTGGTGGGTCAGCTGGCCAGCGGCTACGTGTACTATGTCTCTCTCAAAGGCGTCACGGGTTCGGGTGCACTCAACACCGATGCAGTGGCTCAAGCCGTGCCACGTATCAAGCAGTTTGTGAACGTGCCGGTGGGCGTGGGCTTTGGCATTCGCGATGCAGTTTCGGCCAGGGCGGTTGCGGCGGTGAGCGATGCGGTGGTGATTGGCAGCAAGTTGATTCAAGTGATTGAGGATCAGCCGCACGAGAAAGTCTGCGCAAGCGCTTCACAGTTTTTGCGTGAGATTCGCATTGCGCTGGATGCTTAAACCTTTTTTGAACGCCGAGGACGCTAAGATGACGCGAAAGACGGAAAAGAGAAATCCTTTGGGTGGTTTTTTCTGCATCTTCTGCGTCACTTTCGCGTCCTCTGCGTTCAAAATCTGACTTCGATTCCTCTTTTCCAAGTGAGCACCTCATGTCTTGGCTAGAAAAACTCCTTCCCCCGAAAATCGAGCAAACCGACCCGACCGAGCGACGCTCAGTGCCCGAAGGTCTGTGGACGAAATGCCCGAGCTGCGAAGCCGTGCTGTTCAAAACCGATCTGGAGCACAGCCAGATGGTGTGTCCCAAGTGCGGGCATCACCATCGCATTGGTGCGCGCGCGCGGCTCAGCGCATTTTTG
>JBJTSL010000430.1:0-3132 GCA_046076625.1 Allobrachymonas sp. | reverse complement strand
AAGATGTGAACAATGCGGAGCGGTTCTTGCGTGGGCAAGCGCATGAAATTTTGAATGAACTGCAAGCCGCAATGATGTGGTATGCCGAAAAGCTTGAATTTGAACACGCTGCGGAGCTTCGCAATCAAATTTCTTCGCTCTCCAAAGTGCTGCACACTCAGGCCATGGACACGGCAGAGGACAAGGATGTGGATATCGTGGCCGCGAAAGTTCAAGGAGGCAAAGCGTGCGTCAATCTGGCCATGGTGCGCGGCGGGCGGCATTTGGGTGATCGGCCCTATTTCCCAGCCCATGTGGACGATGCGAGTGCTACCGATGTGCTCGAAGCCTTCATCGCCCAACACTACGCCGATGTGCCCGCGCCACCCGTGCTGATCTTGAGCGAGAAGGTCGATGGCGAATTGATTGAGCTTTTGACTGAACAAACCGGCATCAAAATCACAGCGCTGCATCAGCCGCGCGAGCAGCGCAAGGCTTGGCTGGAGATGGCGCAAAAGAATGCCGACATTCAACTCGCCCGCCTGCTGACCGAACAAGGCTCGCAGCAGGCGCGCACACGTGCGCTGGCTGATGCGCTGGATTTGGCACTTGATGATCTGGCGCTGCTGCGCATTGAATGTTTTGATATTTCCCACACCGCGGGCGAGGCGACGCAAGCCAGTTGTGTGGTGTTTGAAGGCCACAAGATGAAGAGCGCAGATTACCGCCGGTACAACATCGAAGGCATCAAGGGAGGCGATGACTATGCAGCGATGAAGCAGGTACTCACGCGGCGCTACAGCAAGCTGATCGAGGCGGCGAGGAACAACGAAGCGAAGCTGCCCGATCTGGTGCTCATCGACGGTGGCAAAGGCCAGATCTCATCTGCAAAAGAAGTGTTCGAAACGCTCGGCCTCGACCTTGGACTGTTAGTCGGCGTAGAAAAAGGCGAAGGCCGCAAAGTCGGTTTGGAAGAGCTGGTGTTCGCCGATGGTCGAGACAAAGTGTATCTGGGCAAAGACAGCGCCGCACTCATGCTGATCGCCCAAATCCGCGATGAAGCGCACCGATTTGCCATCACCGGCATGCGCGCCCAGCGTGCGAAGGTGCGTACCGGTGGTAGCAAATTGGAAGAAATTGCTGGTGTGGGCGCTAAAAGACGTGCGAAACTCCTGCAACGCTTCGGAGGTATCCGGGGCGTGGCTGCCGCCAGCGTGGAAGACCTCGCCACCGTTGACGGAATATCCAAAGAACTTGCCCAGGAGATTTACCGTGGATTGCACTGAAACCCAAGCCTTTACGGCTCAAAACCGAAATTCTGACGAAAAGCAGACCTTGGTCATCACCAAGTATGGTTTCTTTGCTGCTAAAAATATAGCATCTTCCGTACTGTGCGTCGCGGCTGTGGCTTTGGTGTCCGGTTGCGCCAGCCGCCGCATGCCCGAGCATGCCCCGCTCCCCTCTCCTGCACCCGCACCAGTGTTCACGCCCTTACCGGCACCCGTGCCCCCGGCTGCTGGCGAGACCCGCTTGCCCATGATGGCCAGCTGGGCAGAATACAGACGTCGTGCGGCTCAGATGATCGTTGCAGCCAATCCGGGCGCAAGCTTTAGCGGGCCTCAGCCCGCCCAATGGAGCGGAATTGCCACGGTGACTGTGATGCTCAATGCCGACGGCTCGATCCGCGGGCTCGATCTCATGCGCGGCTCCCGAATTTCACCAGAAGTCAATGACCTGGCTTTGGCAGCCGCCCGCCGCGCCGCCAATTACGGCCCGGTGAGTAACCTGCCTCAGCCTTGGCAATTCAACGAGACGTTTTTGTATAACGACAGCAATAAATTCCAACTCGTCACGATCGTGGAAGGACGTTGATCAGGCTGGCGCCCGTGCAAGGCCTGACGGCATGCCACAATCGCGGTATGTTCTTCACCATTCCCACGATCCTGACCTGGACGCGTATCGTTGCCATACCGCTGATCGTGGGCGTTTATTACGCGGACACCATGGCACCAGCCACGCAAAATCTTGTGGCCACTGTGATGTTCGTCGTCTTCGCGCTCACGGATTGGCTCGATGGTTATTTGGCGCGCAAGCTCAATCAAACGTCGAGTTTCGGTGCTTTCCTCGACCCTGTAGCTGACAAGTTTCTCGTTTGTGCTGCCCTGCTGGTACTGGTGCAAATGCAGCGTGCCGATGTGTTTGTGGCCCTCATCATCATTGGCCGCGAAATTGCCATTTCAGCGCTGCGCGAATGGATGGCGCAAATCGGCGCTTCGCGCTCTGTGGCCGTGCACATGATTGGCAAAATCAAGACCGTGGTGCAAATGGTGGCCATTCCTTTCTTGCTGTTTGACGGTATGCTGTTGGGCCTGATCAACACCCGCATCTGGGGCACATGGCTGATCTGGATTGCCGCGATTCTCACCGTCTGGAGCATGGTGTATTACTTGCAAAAAGCCCTGCCCGAAATCCGCGCCCGCGTGAAATGACATCGTCTTCTGACAATGCATGGCTGCGCGCCATGCCTGTGGTGTTTGTGTTGATTTGGGCCACGGGATTTGTGAGCGCCAAGCTGGCCATGCCTCATGCCGAACCCTTCAGTTTTCTTTGCGCACGCTACGCCGCCACCATTCTTTGCTTTTTGGCTTGGATTGCTTGGGCCAAACCTGCTTGGCCGCGAGGCCGCAGCCAGTGGGTTCACATGGCCATCACGGGCCTCCTGATGCACGCAGGCTATCTCGGTGGCGTGTGGGCCGCCATCAAGCTGGGCATGAGTGCCGGGCTCTCCGCGCTCATCGTGAGCTTGCAGCCGATCTTGACGGCGATTTGGCTTTCCTCGCGCGGCTCTTCAGTCACGAAGCGGCAATGGTTGGGCTTGGCGCTTGGCTTGGTGGGTTTGGGCTGCGTGCTCTCTGAGAAATTTGGCACAGTCGAAGTCAAGCTTGCTCCTATGCTTTGGGTGGTGATGGCACTGCTGTCCAGCACCGCTGGCACACTCTATCAAAAGGCCTACGTCAAGCCCTGTGACGTGCGCACCGCCAACTCGGTGCAGATGCTCGGTGCATTGGCCGTGAGTTGGCCGCTTGCGCTGCTGGAGCCTCATCACATCACATGGAATATGGATACCGTGGTCGCACTCGCATGGGCCGTGCT
>JBJTSL010000429.1:0-2855 GCA_046076625.1 Allobrachymonas sp. | reverse complement strand
GCGCAGGTGAGCGAGATCAAGCGCTGGCTTTTTGCGCATCTGTATCGACACGATCAAGTCACCGCCAAGATGGATGAGGCGCAAGGCATGGTGCGCGATCTTTTTGCCGCCTACCTGCGCGAGCCTGCTCGCCTACCGGCCGCCTACGCCAGCCAAAGCGACCTCCCCCGCGCGATTGCGGACTACATCGCGGGCATGACGGATCGGTTTGCGCAAACGAAGTGGCGAGAGTTGACCTAACGCGGCACGACCTGCGCCGCACCGGGCATGACGGGCAGGGTTTTGGAGGCGAGTTTGCTTTCGAATTCGCTCTGCAGTGCAGCATCAGTTTTGTAGTGCGGCACGCGGAAGATGATGCGCTGATAGCGCTTAATGACCGCGTTGGAACCGGAGACCTCCTCGTTCCAATACTGATGCGCTCGCTGCAGGTTCAGCTCCGTGTCCATCTCAAAATGATCGCGTGCTTTCTGCCCGCCAAAGACATAGAGCTTGCCGCGATAGATACGCCAGCTGTTGGGCGCGCCACCACCGCCCCAAGGCACGGCATAGTTGATGCCGTTGGAGCAAAAGCCACCGAATTGCGGCATGTATTTTTCTGGCGATTTTTGGAACTCCGCCTTGTTGGCCTCGCTTGCAAAGCGCCAAATCACGCCTTGATGCTCCAATGTGATCGCGGAATTTCCGCGCACCGCTTCGTTCTGCGTGAAATACGCCACCGCGTCGTAGCCTTCCAGCATGACGTTGGCTTGCCCATCTTGCGTGCTGGTGCGCCAAGGGCCGTTATTGGGCGATGCGGGGTAATTTTGAGCTTGTACGCTTAGCGAGGACAAACTCAATGCAGACGCGGCGAGGATGTGGAGGAATTGGCGTGAGTTCATTTTTTGCCGTATGGATCAAAAGGGGATAGCTTGTTTGTACAGTACATCTGCGCTTTTCTTACAACAGATACCTATCGGCCCCAGCGCTGCCTTGGTAATGCACAACGACCGCAGCCAGCGCTGGCTGTTGAGCGGATCTAGGGTGTCAAGACGCCCGGCTCAAACCACGCTCACTACATTAATTGGGGTCAGCATTAATTGGGGTCAGAACCCAATTAACTTAGCTAAACTGCCCGTATGGCAAGACAAGCTCGTACCGCTCTTCCCGGCTACACCTACCATGTGATCCAACGTGGGAATAACCGTCAGTCGATTTTTGTCTCAGACGCAGATCGGCGTGAGTGGCTGCAACTGCTGTTCGAGGCGTCCCGCGAACATGCCGTGGCGATTCACAGCTATGTATTGATGGACAACCATGTGCATCTTTTGCTGACGCCCACCACGCAAGAGGGCTTATCCAAGTTGATGCAACAGGTGGGCCGCAGCTTCGTGTTGCGGTTCAACAAGCGCCAAGGGAGATCGGGCACCTTGTTTGAAGGCCGCTTTCGCAGTGCTTTGGTGCAGAGTGAGCGCTATCTTCTGGCTTGCATGGCCTACATTGATCTGAACCCCGTTCGCGCAGGCATGGTGCTGCAGCCGCAAGATTTTGCTTGGAGCAGTTACGCGCATTACTCCGGCGGCCTCGCGGATCGGATGATCACGCCGCACCCTCATTTCTTCAATCTAGGGAATACGCCTTTTTCCCGCGAAAAGGCTTATCAAGAGCTGATTCAGGCCGGGCTGTCAGCACCGGTGCAAACCCAGATCACCCAAACCCTGCTGAAGAACCATGCCTTGGGGGATGATGAATTCATCTTGAATTTAGAGAAAAAAACCGAAAGAAGACTGCACACAAGCAAAGCAGGGCGTCCCATCGGCAGTAAGTCGCTGAATAAACCTCAATAAAATCATAAATCTTCAATGTGTCCCTGATTTTTATAATACTTGAGTCTAAAGATAATTAATTGGGTTCTGACCCCAATTAATTTATCTACCAATTTTGCTGCAACGCAATAAAATACGCTTCCCTTATTCAAGACTGTAGGAGAAGCACATGGGTGCTCTGGACAAAGAAATTGTGGCCGCGGCTGAGCAGGGCATGTACATGCCTTCGAATGAAAAAGACTCCTGCGGCGTGGGTTTTGTGGCGCATATCAAAGGCGCGAAGTCGCATGCGATTGTTCAGAACGGTCTAAAGATTCTTGAGAATTTGGATCACCGGGGCGCCGTAGGCGCGGATGAGTTGTGCGGCGATGGCGCGGGCATTTTGATTCAGTTGCCGGATGATTTTTATCGGGAAGAAATGATCAAGCAAGGCCTTGAGCTTCCAGCACAGGGTGAATATGGCGTGGGCATGATCTTCTTGCCCAAGGAACACGCCTCTCGCTTGGCTTGTGAACAGGAGCTTGAGCGAGCTGTGAAGGCTGAAGGCCAAGTGGTACTGGGCTGGCGTGATGTGCCTGTGAACAAGACCATGCCGATGTCGCCTTTCGTGCGCGAGAAAGAGCCGATCATTCGACAGATTTTCATTGGCCGTGGTGCGGACATTACTGTGCCCGATGCGCTGGAGCGCAAACTCTATGTGATTCGCAAAACGGCCAGTGCCGCGATTCAAAATCTTGGGTTGAAGCACAGCAAAGAATATTACGTGCCAAGCATGAGCTGCCGTACGATGGTGTACAAAGGTTTGCTTTTGGCCACACAGGTGGGCGAATACTTCCTTGACCTGCAGAACCCCAAATGCGTCTCGGCCTTGGCCTTGGTTCACCAGCGCTTTTCCACCAATACTTTCCCCGAGTGGCCGCTGGCTCACCCCTATCGCTATGTGGCGCACAACGGTGAAATCAACACGGTCAAGGGCAACTACAACTGGATGAAGGCCCGCGAAGGCGTGATGTCTTCCCCGGTGCTCGCGGCTGACCTCAAAAAGCTCTACCC
>JBJTSL010000428.1:0-5253 GCA_046076625.1 Allobrachymonas sp. | reverse complement strand
ATAAAAATACAACTAAACAGTAATTACCCCCTCAGGACTAAGGGATTTGTACTGCTGGGTCAAGGAACTACAGATGCTCATTCTGCAAACAGCCAGAACAACTAGCTGGCCACCGCACATAATAGGGTAAACACTTGATTTTTCGCCATCGAATGTCCTAGACAAAAAATGCTTTTCGGCGCATAATTTGACCAGTTGTTCAAACAACAGGCCGCCCATGATGACAACAACCGATGGTGGCCAGCTAGTTGTTCTGGCTGTTTGCAGAATGAGCATCTGTAGTTCCTTGACCCAGCAGTACAAATCCCTTAGTCCTGAGGGGGTAATTACTGTTTAGTTGTATTTTTATACTATTTAGTCACAATATAGTTTTAAGAGTATCGGAGATGTTGAGTGTCACATGCCTGTTCCGCAAGCGCAAATGGTTTGCTGCCGCTGCACAGTGCCGTGCACTTCAAACGCTCCATGGTTTTGATGCTGAGAGGTCTTCCGAGAGCTATTGGCTCGGTTGAAATCCTGAGGCGGTTCTCCTCCTCCTCCCTCCCTCCCTACTTCGTTTCAGGGCGCCTCTCAGCTTTTTTCTTTTCTGATCCGGTCGATTCATGGTTACACCTTTGAGAGTGGCCATTGTCGGCTCGGGGATCACGGGCTTAGGCGCAGCGCACGCGCTGCAAGGCCATGCACAAATAACGCTCTATGAGGCGGGTGCCTATTTTGGTGGTCACGCCCATACTGTTGACATCAGTTTACCCACAGCGAAAGGAGTCGTGACGCATGGTATCGACACCGGCTTCTTGGTCTACAACGAGCGAACCTATCCTAATTTGATAGCCTTGTTCGAGCAGTTGCAAGTGCCCACCACGGTCACCGACATGAGCTTTTCGGTGCAGGCACATGATGGCCCTAGACCCTTGGAGTGGAGTGGCGCGAGCCTGAATACAGTGTTTGCCCAGCGCGGTAATCTGTTGCGCCCCCGATTCTTGAAGATGCTGTTGCAGGTGCTGCGCCTGAATAGGCTGTGCACACAAATTGCTACTGAGCAGCGGGAAGATCAAATGGCTCAGCCGTTGGTGCGGTTTCTGGCGCAGCATGGATTCAGCAAAGACCTGCAAGACTGGTATTTGCTGCCTATGCTCGGGTGTATTTGGAGCTGTCCAACGGAGCAGATGCTTCAGTTTCCCGTCTCGACCATGATTCGCTTTTGCCATAACCATGGCTTGATGCAGGTGAACAACCGCCCCAAGTGGTGGACGGTGAGCCAAGGCTCGCGCGAGTATGTGCAGCGCATCACGCAGGAGATCGCAGACAAGCGTTTGAATACGCCTGTAAAGTTGATCGAGCGCGACAGCGAAGGCGTGCGCGTGGTCACGCAAGGTCAGGTAGAGCGATTTGACCGTGTGATTCTCGCGACGCATGCGCCGCAAGCCTTGGCGCTGCTGCGCGACCCGAGCGGCTTGGAGCGTGAGATTTTGGGTGCTTTCCGCACACAAGACAACCTAGCCGTGCTGCATACTGACGCCAGCGTCTTGCCTCAGAACAAGCTCACGTGGAGCGCTTGGAACTACGTGCGCGGCAACCCAAGTCAAGAAAGCAGCCGAGTTTGCCTGCACTACTTGATTAATAAGCTGCAGCCCATTCCGTTTGAGCAACCGGTAATCGTCAGTCTGAATCCAACGCAAGCGATTGCGCGTAGCCACATCATGGGCGAATACAACTATGCGCACCCGGTGATGGATGGGATCAGCACTCAGGCACAAACTCGTTTGCATGAAATCAATGGTGCGCGCAACACCTGGTTTTGCGGTGCTTGGACGCGCTATGGTTTCCATGAGGATGGTTTGATGAGCGGCTTGGCCGCTGCGCGCGCGATTCTCAAACAGGTGCATGAGGTGCGCACATGAAGGCGGCGAGCGCTGCGTTGATCGGCTTTGGCCAAGTGCGCCACACGCGCCTGCGACCTGCCCGCAATGCGTTTGCGTACCCCACCTATTTTCTGATGCTGCCGATGCGCAGTCTGAGCGCGCAAGGCAATGGTGCTTTGCCTCGCAATCGTTTTGCCCCCATCAGCTTTCACGACAGCGACCATGGCGATGGCCGTACGGACAGTTTGCAGTGGATCGATAGCGTGCTGTTAGGCGAAGGTATCAGCGATGCCACGGGAGAGGTGTGGCTGCATTGCTATCCACGCGTACTGGGCTTTGCCTTCAAGCCGGTGAGTTTTTGGTATTGCCATCGGGCAAGCGGCGAGCTTTGTGCGATTGTGGTGGAAGTGAACAACACTTTTGGTGAGCGCCATGTGTATGTGCTGGATCAGGCACGCTATGGGCAGCAATTGCAGGCCAGTAAGGTCTTTCATGTCTCGCCATTTTGCGCAGTGGAAGGCGGCTACCGCTTTCGCTTCATGACAACAGGGCCTAGCGGCGAACAGCCGCTGCGCACAGTGGCGCGGATTGATTACGACGATGCACAAGGCGCCCTTCTGCAAACCTCAGTCAGCGGCGATTTGCAGCGCTTTGATGCACGCGCTGTGCGCAAGGCCATGTTTTCCTATGGTGCGATGACGCTCGGCGTAATTGCACGTATCCACTGGCAGGCGCTCAAGCTTTGGCTCAAGCGCGTGCCGTTTTTCTCCAAACCCTCGCCTCCTGCAGTTTGGGTGACGCGATAAAACCCACGAGTTGACATGCCCTCTTTCAGCACCACCTCCCATCAGAGTTTTGACTTATCGAGTAAACCGCAGAGCTGTCATCCTCCTGCGGCTGCACAGACCTGCCTGAAGCTGCTGCAACGCCTCAAACACGGCTCACTCACCGTGCAATTGCCTGATGGCAGCGTGCAGCATTTTGGGCAAAGCAGTCAGCAAGCCAGCGTGCAGGCACACTTGCACCTGCACAACTGGCAGGTGTGCAGCGCAGCGCTGAAATCAGGTGATATCGGTTTTGCCGAAAGCTATATCGCTGGCGATTGGAGCACCTCCAATCTGACCCAACTGTTGCGCGTGTTTGTGGCCAATCGCCGCGAGGTGGAAGACGTGATCTATGGCACATGGCTGGGTCGCCTCGCGTATCGCATCAAGCATTTGCTCAATCGCAACACCAAGGCCAATTCACAAAAAAATATCCACGCCCATTACGATTTGGGCAATGCGTTTTACGAGCTTTGGCTTGATGAGAGCATGAGCTACTCCTCGGCTTGGTTCGAGGGTGATTACGACAAGCCGATGATCCATGCGCAGCATGCCAAAGTTCGGCGTGCGCTGCGCTTGGCGGGCGTGAAGGCGTACGACCGTGTGTTGGAAATTGGCTGTGGCTGGGGCGGCTTGGCCGAGATTGCGGCCAAGGAGTTTGATGCAAATGTGACGGGTGTCACGCTCTCCACCGAGCAACTGGCCTTTGCTCAAAAGCGCATGGACCGCATTGGCCGCGCAGCACATGCTGATCTGCGTTTGCAAGACTACCGAGATATTGCCGATCAACCGTTTGATGCGATTTGCTCCATCGAAATGGTCGAGGCTGTGGGCCGCGAGTATTGGCCGCAGTATTTTGAGACTGTGGCTCGCCTGCTCAAAAGCGGCGGTCGCGCTTGCATTCAAGCCATCACGATTGATGATTCGCTGTTTGAGCGGTATGTGAAATCCACTGACTTCATTCAGCAGTACATCTTCCCGGGCGGCTGCTTGCCTAGCCCTTCAGAATTCCGCAAAGCCGCACAAGCTGCGGGTTTGCAGGTGGTCGATGAATTGGCATTCGGATTGGATTACGCCGAAACCTGCCGTCGCTGGCGCGCTGATTTCTTGAAGAAGCGTGAGCAGATTTTGCCTTTGGGTTTTGATGAGCCCTTCATGCGCACTTGGGAGTTTTACCTCGCGTATTGTGAGGCAGCTTTTGAAGAGCGCAATATTGACGTGATGCAGTTCACCCTGCTTAAACCCTGAGTGACCCGCCATGACAGCAGCCTTCTGCCTGCTCCGAAATACTCTTATTTTGATAGCGCTCAGCGCAGGTTTGATACCGGGCAGTGCCCTATTTTCTTATGCAAATGCGCCCGTCGCACCGCAAGCGGTGTTGCAAGGCATTGGCAGCGCGAAGGTGCAGGGTCAAGCTCGCCTGAAGGTCTATGGCTTCAATATCTACGATGCGAAACTGTGGGTTTCTGAAGGCTTTTCGGCTGAGAACTATGCCCAAGAACCTTTTGCGCTGGAGTTGAAGTATCTGCGCAATTTCAGCGGTGAGATGATCGCCGAGCGCTCACTCAAGGAGATGCAGCGCATCGGCGATGTAAGTGCAGAAAAATCTGCGCAGTGGCTGGATGTGATGAAAAAAACCTTTCCAGATGTGAAGAAAGGCGATCAACTGATTGGCATCCATCGCCCGGATGGCTCTGCGAGTTTTGTCTTGAATGGTAAGAGCGTCGGCGAAGTGAAGGATGCGCAATTCAACCGTTTGTTTTTTGGTATTTGGCTCAGCCCCAAGAGCAGTGAACCTAAAATGCGCCGCGAATTGATTGGCGCAAACAGCGGCGACGCCAAATGAGTGCAGCAACAGTGCCCCTGCCGGCCGCACCGGCCGCAAGCGAGTCGCCTACTACCGCTTGGACATTCGCGCAAGGCGCGCGCTACGGAGCTTTGGGCACAGCCTTGGCGTTTGTGGCGTTGCCGCTGTATGTGCTGCTGCCCAACTTTTATGCCAGGGAGTTTGGCGTGGGCTTGGCCACTTTGGGGGCGGTATTGCTGGGTGCGCGTTTGTTCGATGCGCTGATTGACCCAGCGCTGGGGCGCTTGGCGGACCGTTTGTTTTCTCGCTCGGCTACGCATGTGCTACGCGTGTGCGCAGCAGCGGCGGTGGTGTTGGCATTGGGCTTTGCGGCTTTGTTTTTCCCTCCGGTGCGCGGCTCGGCTTTGCTCGTTTGGACCACGCTGGCGCTGATCATCACCTATGCAGCCTACAGTTTGGTGAGCGTGTCGCACCAAAGCTGGGGCGCGCGGTTGGGTGGAGACGCACCGTTTCGTGCGCGCGTGGCGGCTTGGCGGGAAGCGCCGGGCTTGGTGGGTGTGCTGCTCGCATCCACGCTGCCTGTGGTGGCCGGGCTGCCGGTGATGGTGAGCGTTTTTTGCGTATTGCTTGCGCTGGGCTGGTGGGCGTGGACAACTGCACCTCAGCCTCGCGTCGATGCCACGCCGCCAGCTTTGCTGCAACAGGACGTGTGGCATCCGTGGCGCAACTCGCGCTTTCGTTGGCTCATGGCGATCTTTGT
>JBJTSL010000427.1:0-5265 GCA_046076625.1 Allobrachymonas sp. | reverse complement strand
ATTTTGAAGAAAAAACGGCTGTACGCCGGCGTATTTCCTGCGCTATTAGCTACTATTTTTGCAGCAAACTATGCTTTTGCACAGGCACATTCGGAAGCTGAAACCAAGAAAGACATTCAGCGCCACAAGGCCATGGCGGCGGCGCATGAAGGCGCAGCCAAGTGTTTGGAGTCGGGCAAGAAATACGATGCCTGCATGAAAGAGCTGCAAACAGCTTGCAAGGGCCTGGGCATTGGCAAGCATTGCGGGATGCGCCATGAGCACTAAATCTTGGCTGCTGGCAGCCTGTCTTGGGGCATGTGCCACCCTTGCCATGGCGCAGTTGTCCTCTCCCATTGCCTCGGGCTCGGTCAAAAACACGCCCAACAATGCGCTGGGTGTGCCGCAGGGCCAAGGCGCGGGTGTTCACAGCCCGAATTCACCTTTTGCACCCCTGCCCAAGCGAGACGACGTGCTCGCTTGGAGCTTGCTTACAGCCATCACCACCAAAAATGAGAAAAACAAGATCCTGCCGGTGTTTGGCCCACAGCAAATGGCCTTGCACCAAAAAACGCAAAAGGTGCAAGGTTTCATGATGCCGCTGGAGCCGGGTGAGCGCCAGCGCCATTTCCTGCTGACCAGTGTTCCCTTGTCGTGTAGCTTCTGCTTACCAGGAGGGCCCGAGAGCATGATCGAGGTGCGCACCCAAACGCCGGTGAAGTATTCGCTGGAGCCCGTTGTCGTAGAAGGCAAATTCTCAGTGCTGCTGGATGACCCTTATGGCTTGTATTACCGCATCACGGATGCGGTCGCAGTCAAATAAAACCATGATCGCCCGCCATTCACCCATGAGTCTCATCCAGCGCGCCGTGCTGGTGGGGCTAGTGCTGTGCATGGCATTGGCGCAGAGCATTTCCATCACACACCGTACGCTGCATCACGAGGTGCGCCTGCTGGCGTATGCCTACGAAGAACAGCAGCTTGAGCATTCGCACTCGCATGCGCATGGCGCAGACTGCGACCATGGCCTCTTCAGCCGATGGTTTGCAGGCCATGAGCAGGGCGATGAATCCTGCCGCGTGATCGATGGCAGCGATTCATATTCGAATGCTTTTAGCCACTTCGCCGGCGTATTTCCTGCCCTGTTTGCTCATGTTTTTATAGCATCTATTGCAAACTCCTTGGCTGCTTGGCAAGCGCCGCTGTTTGAAGCGCGCGGCCCGCCAGCGCGTTCTCTGTAACTTTCCAAACTCCTCATGGCTGCTTGGCGCAATTCGCGCTGCGCGGCTTCGTTTGCTTTTTTTCAGAGAAATACCATGCCTCCATTCTTTTCCCGCCGCCATATTGCTGCAGCTTGCGCTGCGCTGTGTGCAGCTGCATCCGCTCAAACCTCCAATCCTCCCCAAGAGCCGACGCTCACACCCATCATCGTCACAGCCAATCCGTTGGGCGCAAACGATGTGGTCGCGCCTGCGCAAGCCCTCTCGGGCAGCGGCTTGTTGTTGCGCCAGTAGTCCACTTTGGGCGAAGTCTTGAATGGCCTGCCCGGCGTGAGCAGCAGCTATTTCGGGCCAATTGCCAGCCGCCCGATCATTCGCGGGCTCGATGGGGATCGCATCCGCATTTTGAACAACTCGGGTGCAACGATTGATGCGTCGGGGTTGAGCTATGACCGTGCCGTGGCACTTGATCCGATTGCGGTGGAGCGCATAGAAGTGTTGCGCGGCCCCGGCGCTTTGCTTTATGGAGGCTCAGCCGTGGGTGGCGTGGTGAACGTGATGGATAACCGCATTCCCAAAGAGCGGTTGAATGGCGTGACGGGCAAGGTGGATTTCGGTTTGTCCAGTGGCAACAGCGGCAAAAACGGTGCATTCATGATAGAGACGGGCAATGACAAATTCGCTTTCCATGCCGATGTATCGGCCCGCAGAAGTGGCGATGTGAGCGTGCCCATGAGCCTCGCATGCACAAATCCGGCCTCGCCTGCCACGGCCAAAAGGATCTGCAATTCCGCAGCGGATGCCAAGAGCGGCTCAGTCGGCGCCAGCCTGTTCTTTGGCCAAAGCCGCATTGGTTTGTCGGTGAGTGATTTCAAAACGAATTACGGCACGGTGGCGGAAGATGAGGTCACGATTGACATGCGTTCGCAGCGCACGGCACTTGATGCGGAATTCAAAATTGGCGGTGTGATGGATAGCGTGCAAGTGCAGGCCAGCAATACGCGCTACAAACACACCGAGTTCGATGCAGGTGCAGCCGCTACAGAATTCAAAAACTCAGGCAACGATCTGCGCTTGCAAGCGCGTCATGCCAAGCTTGGTAACTTGCAAGGTGTGATTGGATTGCAATTGGACAACAATCGCTTTTCTGCCGATGGCGCCGAAGCCTTTGCGCCTTACAGCAAAACCAGCCAGCAAGCCTTCTTCCTCTACGAAGAAGCAGTTTTTAACTGGGGCAAACTGAGCTTCGGCGGGCGCGTGGAAGATGTCAAAGTGCAGTCGTTTGGAAACCCCGGCATTGCACGTTTCACGCCCGCACAACGCGACTTCAAGCCCAGCAGCTACGCAGCAGGTGCTTTGTTCAACCTGTCTCCTGCATGGCAACTTACCAGCAACTTCGCAGCGACGCAACGGGCGCCGAAAGACTACGAACTGTTCGCCGATGGGCCTCATATCGCCACCGCAGCCTATGAAGTGGGCGATGTGAACCTGCGCAAAGAAAAATCCATCAGCATTGATGTGGGTGCTCGCTGGAAAAGCGGCGCACATTTCGCGTAGCTCAATGTGTTCAACAGCCGCTTCAAAAACTACATCTTGTTGGGTGCAACCGGCAACACGCGCGGCGCGGACGCAGAGATCAACCCGGTGGACGCAGACAGTGACGGCGTGGCTGATGGCAGTGGGGAAGATATTTTCCCCGAATACGCCTACAGCCAAGTACCTGCTCGATTCTCTGGCTTTGAGCTTTCAGGCAACTGGCGCTTGATGGATGCGGCGAGTAAGCTTGATCTGCAATGGCGCGTGGACAGCACCCGCGCCACCAACACAGCCAGCGGCCAAGCCCTGCCACGCATCAGCCCGCTGCGTGTGGGTGCGACACTCGCGTGGACGCAGGGTGCATGGGGCGCGCGCCTGGGGCTGGACCGCTACGCCTCTGCGCGCGATGGCAGCACGGCGGCCTACACCTTGCTCAACGCGGCACTGACCTACACCATCAAGGCCAAGGATGCTGATCTGCTCTGGTTTGCCCGCTTGGACAACGCCACGGACAAGCTCGCCTACAGTGCCACCTCCATCCTGACGACCAGTGCCCCCGGCAAAGCGCCGCTGCCGGGGCGCAGCTTGAAAATGGGTTTGCAAGCGCAGTTTTGATCTTGACGGCTGCGAGCCCTGCCATCGCCAGTGGTGATGGCAGGTGGCTGATTCTGCCCACTACACTTGGGTGATATGTCCCACCCTGTGCTCGCAGCCTTGCTGCCCGTCGTCATCCTCATCGCTATCGGATTCATAGCAGGCCGCGCAGGTTTGATGTCGGCGGAATCGACAAAAGACCTATCAAAACTGGTGTTCACCATTTTTCTGCCACCCATGCTGTTTCGCACCATGGTGAATGTGCATCCTGAGAATTTGCAAGGCAAGCCACTGCTGGCGTATGTGATCGGCATGGCGCTGATGTATGCCGTGATGTTTTTTGCAGCAGGGCGTAATCGCAGAGCGGCGGTGCTTGGCTTGGCCGCCAGCTACAGCAACACCGTGATGATCGGCATTGCCTTGATCCAGTTCGCCTATGGCGAGCGGGGCGTGGCGGTGCTGCTGGCGTTGGTGGCGGTGCATTCGCTCATCATGCTCTCACTGGCCACGGTGGTGCTGGAGCTGGTGACGCTGCGCGAGAAGCGCGGCTTGGCTGGCGGTGGCCCAGCCCATTCCATACAGATCATGGTGGCCTCGATTTGGAACACACTCAAGCAGCCGATGATCTTCCCCATCATTGCTGGGCTGCTCTATGCGCAAACTTCGCTGGGCATCCCGGCAGTCATCGACAAGCCCCTGCAATTGCTGGGCAACGCCTTCAGCCCGCTGGCAGTGATCTTGGTGGGCATCACACTGGCCAGCACACGGGTAGGCGAGCATTTGCGCATGGCGCTGTGCTTGTCGATGCTGAAGAATGTGGCGCATCCGCTGATGGTGGCCTTGATCGGCTTGGCGTTGGGATTGCATGGCCTGCCCTTGGCGATGATGATCGTCACGGCTTCCTTGCCAATCGGCGCCAACGTATTCCTCTTTGCACAGCGCTATGAAACGGCTTTGCCCGAGGTGACGGCGGCAGTGGCGGTCTCCAGTGGCATCGCCCTGCTGTCTGTGGCGCTGGCGCTCACACTGGCTGCTTTTGTTTAGCTGATATAACCAAACAGTCATAAACCGTACTGAACAGGCGGGATATCAGCCTGCTTCGTTCTTGCGGGCGGGTTTTCATGCAAGATGCTTGCTTGAATGCGGCTCAAGCGAGTTGCTGTGCCGCGCAATCCCGATCATTACAGGAGAATTTCATGATCAATCGCAGAGATATTTTTGTGGGCGGCGGTGCGGCAGCCGTGGCATACATGGCCGGCTCCTTCATGCCCCTGATTGCACAAAATGCGCCCAACCTTGGCGCACCATCCGTGGTGCAGGTGGGCTTTCGCAAACAGAAGCTCGGCGACATGGAAATCATCGCCTTGAACGATGGCGTGGCACGCCGCCCGCTGGCGGCTGAATTCGTGCGCAATGCGCCTCTGGCCGAAGTGCAGGCCTTGCTCAAGTCACAAAACCTACCCACAGACTACATCGATGTACCCTTCACGGCCTTCATGGTCGTGGCCGGCAACCGCCGCATTCTGATGGACACTGGCTTTGCAGACAATGGCGGCCCCACCACTTGCCGTCTGTTGTCTAATTTGAACGCTGCCTGCTTCAAGGCCGAGGACATCGACACCGTGATCCTCAGCCACTACCACGGCGACCACATCAACGGCGTGCGCAACAAAGCGGGTCAACTCGTCTTCCCCAAAGCTAAGATCATGGTGCCCTCGGTGGAGCATGCCTTCTGGATGGATGATGCCCGCATGAACGCCGCGCCGGAGGCTATGCGTGGCGCGTTCCAGAACGTGCGCCGCGTGCTCGCAGGGATTCCAGCCGATCAACTCATGCAGTTTGAGC
The DNA here is from genome assembly GCA_046076625.1 of Allobrachymonas sp. Classification (GTDB taxonomy): domain Bacteria; phylum Pseudomonadota; class Gammaproteobacteria; order Burkholderiales; family Burkholderiaceae_C; genus JANMDU01. The sequence goes on along the minus strand of JBJTSL010000427.1, from coordinate 91 downwards.
CGGGCAAAGAAGTGATGCCCGGCATCACCAGCGTGGCTGCGGTTGGCCATACGCCGGGCCACACGCTGTTCCGCGTGGAGAGCAAGGGTGA
>JBJTSL010000426.1:0-4162 GCA_046076625.1 Allobrachymonas sp. | reverse complement strand
AATGCGCTGGGCTTGGCCTACATTCATCTGGCCGAAGCGGACTGGGATGATGCGCCGCAGGTGCCGCTGGAGTTTCGCCATGCGCTACGCAAAGTTTTTAGTGGCGCCATCATGGTGGCGGGCGGCTACGATCAAGCGCGTGCGTCTGCCATCATCCATGCAGGCTTGGCAGATTTGGTGGCCTTTGGTCGCCCCTTCATTGCGAACCCCGATTTTCCCAATCGTGTGCGCTCGGGAAAAGCGCAAGCTGCCTTCGATCCCAACACGCTTTTCGGTGGCACAGCGAAGGGCTACACCGACTACCCAGCACTTCACTAATCCGCATCACTATTTTTAGGAGCACCCCATGAAAGCAATTGCCTATCAAACTGCAGCCCCCATCACCCAGAGCAACGCACTTCAGGATGTCGAGCTGGCCATGCCGCAAGCTGGTCCACATGATTTGCTTGTGGACGTCAAGGCGGTGGCTGTCAACCCGGTGGACACCAAAATTCGCGCTGGCGTGAATGCAGAGCCGGGGCAATGGAAAGTCCTTGGCTGGGATGCTGTCAGCATCGTGCGAGCGGTGGGCGAGAAGGTCACGCTTTTCAAGCCGGGCGATCGCGTTTGGTATGCCGGTGCGATCAATCGCTCTGGCACCAATGCCGAGCAGCACTTGGTGGATGAGCGTATCGCAGCGCTTGCGCCCAGCAAGTTAACGGATGCCGATGCGGCAGCCTTGCCCTTGACTGCCATCACGGCCTGGGAGATGTTGTTTGATCGCTTGGGTGTGCCGCAGGGCGAGGCCGCCAAAGCTCAGAACGAAGCTCAATCACTTCTGATCATCGGTGCGTCAGGCGGGGTGGGTTCGATTCTTACCCAATTGGCTCGCAAGCTCACGAGTTTGACCGTTATTGGCAGCGCATCCAGGCCCGAGACGGCGCAATGGGTGAAAGAGCTGGGCGCACATCATGTGATCGACCACAGCAAACCATTGTCAGAAGAAATCAAACGTGCTGGTTTGGCAGCCCCGAATTACGTGGTGAGCCTCACGCAAACCGATCATCACTTTGCGCAAATCGCCGAGCTGATCGCGCCGCAAGGCAAATTCGGCTTGATCGATGATCCCGCCAGCGGCAGTATTGACATTATGAAGCTCAAGCGCAAATCCGTCTCGCTGCATTGGGAGCTGATGTTCACACGTTCGCTATTTCAAACCCCCGACATGATCAAACAGCACCAGTTACTCACCGAAGTCGCCAAACTGGTCGATCAAGGAATTTTGCGAAGCACCAAAGGCGAGCACTTTGGCGCGATCAACGCCACGAATCTCAAACGCGCACATGCACTGCTAGAAAGCGGCAAGGCCAAAGGAAAAATCGTCCTGGAAGGTTTTTGAGGTTGTTTACTTTGATGCCCGGAGCGCGTTTTCACTGATATGCAATTTGGTGCTGCGGGCTCGCACGGACGTGTATTTTGAGTGTTATTTGACTTGACGGTAAAACTGACGGTATAGACGATCTTGGACGATGCACAGCCATTGTCCGAAGCAGTTCAATGCGATGCAATGAAGTTCAGCTTTTCACGCGGGTTGACAATCGAGTGGGAGTGAGGGTGATGTTGACCTCTCAATCGCTCCAATTCACCAACTCGCAAGCAAACAAAAACAGCACGAGAAAATTTAAAACTTGGATAAAACCGCAAGGCGTAGCTTCTGCCATACAGCTTGCTTAAGCTCTTGTCGAAATGCGCCCACGTGGCCAATGCGTTTGACGCTCAGGTCTGCCGGGCTCAAGTGTTCATGGGTCTTTTGAGCGTTCACATGCGCGTCCAGCATGACTTCAATGGAGCGCCGCGTGAGTGACTCATCATCTGTAAAACTGTAGGCATGCAAGGGGTAAGCTGCGCGTTCAACATGCGCCTTTACTTTTGCAGGCTCGCTGCCCCAAGCAAACTGCGGATTCAAACTCCATAGCGCCCACTGACGAGCAACACCTGAAGGTAAGTCAGCAACCACTTTGAGTCGCCGTCCAGGGAAATAGCCTAGCAAGGCCGTTGCTATCGGAATCAATGCACGGTAGGCCAACCAAGCCTTTCTCTGCGTATGGGCTTGGTAGTCTCGCCAATAGCCTGCGCCGCAGGCCACGGCAATCAGTTTTTCAACACGTTGCTGCACCTCTACGTCGCAAAACGCTGCATGTTGCGCGCCCATGCTGTGTCCAATCACCACGATCTTTTCAGCTGCAGCGATTTCACCGAGTGTCTTCATTGCTGCCGCGAAGTCCAGCTGGCTCCAGGTCAGCATGTCCGCCTGCACTTGTTTGATATGCAGCGCCGGAGCCAATGAGCGCCCGATGCCACGCACATCGAAAGTCATCACCAAATGGCCTTGTTCAGTAAGCCATTGCGCAAAAGGCGCGTAATAGTTTTGAGGTATACCTAAAGCGGCCGCAAGCAACACTGGCTTACACGCCATATCTTGCACAGCAGGGCGAAACACAGTGCCACTGAGCACACGTTGGTCGCGGGCGACGAAGTTAATGTTTTCAATATTCAAGATCGAAATCTGGAATGAATGTTGGCCTTAGCTCACAGCTGCCTAACAGCGGAGTGCTTAATGAGGCTTTGCAGGGTTGGCAGTAGATGACTGAAATCGCTCGACAAGCAAGACACGAATCGCTGCGAGCAGGTTTTCTGGCGCTTGATAGTTGGGATGAGAGCGCAAAAGAGCAGTGATGTTGCTTGCCGCCTCCATGTCATCCCACAAGCTTTGAACCTGCATGGCTTCTTGCTTTGTCACCGCCAAGCCTTGCCAACGTATGGGCTGACCAGCTGCAAATCGAGTTTGAACCGCAGCCACTTGGTGACTACATTGGCAAGAAGCTTGTGAACTCACAAGGCCGCATGACTTTTGCGCGAATGTTTCCAGACGATCGCGGGCTCGCTGCAGCCGTTTGCGAAACGTTGCTGCAGGGATTTGTAGTATTTCAGCAGCTTGCTTGCTGTCAAAACCCAGCACCGCATCAAGAATGTAGGCAATGCGCTGATCTCGATCCAAGCACATCAGCATGCCTTGGGTACACGCAAGCCCCATCCTTTTGGCTGCGAGTTTCTCCTCTGGCTGAAGTTGCTCGTGAGATCTTTGCTCTGCATTCGCGACTAACAGGCCTTCATCAAGATGTTTTTGAAAGTCCTCAAACGAATATGTCGGCGCTTCTTTCGCGCGTGTCACGCAATTCAAAAGATGATTGCGCGCGACTTGATAGGCCCAGGTTGGAAACTGAGCTTGTGCTGAGAATTGGCTGAGATGCGTCGTGACGCGCAGCAAAATTTCCTGCGTTGCATCGCGTGCATCTTCTTTATGCCCCATCATGCGCAAGGCCAACGCATAAATTCCAGGCTGAATCATGCGCAGCACTTCATCCAGCGCAAGCCAATCGCCCGCTTGGGCGCGTTGGATTGTTTCAGTACGCGGGTTGGGGATTCGTGACATAGATATCCAGTATTCGGAAATAGCCATGAATAGAGAGGCTTATTCTCTTAGACACAGAACCCCCAACTTGTGTGACCGCAGCGTATCTAGGTGGGCGATTTTTACCTCGTTCCAGGCTCCTTCTGCCGACGGTAAAACTGACGGTATGGACGATGTTGGACGATCCGAAGCCGTGAACCGACAGAATGCGGCCAGATGCGATCCAGTCCGACTTTTTGCGCGGGTTGACAACTGAGTGGGAGTGAGGAAGGCACGGCGTTTGCGCGATGTCAACGCTTGCCTTCGGCCTTTGCGGCAGCGCTGTCCATTTGCTGGGCGAGGTCGGCGGGTACTGCGTTGTTCAAAGACACGCCGTACAGCACGACCATGACCACGACCAACACCGCTCCAAGCACCGATGCGGAGCGGGCTTTCAGGTGATTCAGCAGCGCTCGGTAGTTGTAGCTCAGGTGGACGATCACTGAGATGATCATCCACAAGCCGAACAACTTGTGCACTGGGTGCATCTGGATGGTGAATGAGGGTTTTTCGATAACAAACATCATCATCCCCGATGTCGCCATCGCCAAGAATGATACGAACAAGCTGACTGCGGCAAATTTACGAAACATGGTGAAGCCTTTCTACGGAATCAAGCGACCGAAGGGGAATTTTCCTTTTGGTACTGCGGGTGCTGAGCGATGATCGTCT
>JBJTSL010000425.1:0-2940 GCA_046076625.1 Allobrachymonas sp. | reverse complement strand
GTGCAGCCGAAGGGAAAGGCGATGCGGTCATGGGTACGCAGGCGCTGGCTGGCGACGTGCGCCGTCATGCTCCAAGCGTTGCTCAGCGCTTGACTGTAGCGTAGCGAGCCCGTGAGCCCTTCAAACTGGTTGGCCTGCGTCCAAGCCTGGCGATTGAGATTGAGCTTGGGGTCGGGGCTGGGAAGCGCGCCTGCGTTGCCTACGATGGAGATGCCGGGCACACTGGGCTGCTTTTGCTGGCTCCATTCAAACTCCGTTTCGAGCAAGCCGTCTTTGCCGATGCGCGAATCGAGCGCGAGTGCAAGCATGTGACGATTGCCGCGTGTGCCCGGCGCTGCGCTGTTCAAACGGTCTGTGGCCACATTCAGGCGATAGCCTTGTGCATTGCCATCGCCAAACCGTCCACCCAAGTCCAAAGCAGTACCGATCTGCCCGTTGGAGTTCACATTCAGATCCACGCTTCGAATGGTTTTCAGGGTCGGGCGTTTGATGACGTAATTGACCAAACCGCCCGGTGCGCTCGTGCCCGCTTGGATGCCGCTTGTGCCCTTCAAAATCTCCACGATCTCTTTGTTGGCCAGGCCGAGGGTGGTATCGCCAGAAATCGGTAGCCCATCGCGGCGGACGTTGAATTTGTTGTCGATCACAAAGCCGCGCACCGTCGCGTAATCGATGTAGCCTGCGGAGTTATAGGCGTCAGACACGCTTGCATCAAGTTTGTACAAATCTGATAATCGCTGAGCGCCCAAGGCTTTGAAGTCTTGCGCAGTGATCACGGTGGCGGACATCGGTGTCTCGCGCAGTGGCACCTCCGAGAATCCGCCCACGCCCAGCTGCTGCTTGGCTGATGGCGCAGTCACCACAATGGGCTTGAGGGTGCTTTCAGGTGCAGCGGTTTGTGCAAATAGTGAATAACTCGCCGTGGCGGTTACTATGAAAGTAATAGCAAAAACCGCAGATTTCATGCCGGCGTAGGGGCGATTTTTCTTGAAAAAAGATAGATTTTGGGTGTGTTTAGTCATCAGCTTTCCTTCGCGAGGATTACCTCATTCAGGTTCATAGGGTGTGATCTCAGCCGCACATCCGAATTAATGCGCAGCACCCCTAGCAACACGCCGTTTGGCGTAGTTTTATTTTACAAGTCTCATGAAGCAAAACCCCATCACGAGTTAAATTCAGTGCAATGTCAGAAAGCCATTGCCTTGAATTGATCGACACAGCGCAGCACCCCCACTTGGGCGTCCTGCGCGAACTGCTGCGCGAATACCAGCGCCATATCGGCGTGGATTTGTGCTTTCAGTCGTTTGAAGAAGAGCTTGCGCAACTGCCCGGCAGCTTTGCACCGCCCGATGGCCGTGTGTATCTGGCCTGGATCGGCACAACGCTGGCAGGCTGCGTGGCTCTGCGCCGCCACGATGAACACTCCGCAGAAATGAAGCGCCTGTACGTCCGCCCCGCCTTCCATGGCCAAGGCCTGGGCAAACAACTGGCTGCGCACATCATCCAAGACGCTCAGCAACTCGGCTATCGCCGCATCCTGCTAGACACCTTGCCCACGATGCATGCGGCTCAAAGCATGTATGAGGGTATGGGATTCAAAGACACCGGCGCCTACACTCACAACCCGATTGAGGCGGTGAGGTATATGGCGCTGGAGCTGCCCAGGGTGGCGTCGTCCGAGCAAGAATTGCTTTGAACTGATGAAGCTTGCGTTGAGTTGAGCCTCTGGGTTAGAAGACACCCGCAACCGTGCACCAAAGCAGCACGCCATCAGTTGGCGATTCACACGGTGATTTATCGCCGAGTCCGCTTCGCATTCTTTTTTGCTGCCTTCTTCACTGCTTGCTTCAGAGCAGCAATGGGCGACAAATTGCGTTGCGAGCGACTGGAGGTGACGGGCTGACTGGCTTGGGTTTTCGCTCTGCCGCTGGCTTTGCTGCTTTTCTTGGCCGGGCGACCGGTCGCTCGCTCATCTGGCTCAAAACGCAGCACGCCGCCGGGAACGCAGTCTTTGGCACTACCGCCCACGCGCACGATCTCGCCTTCACGCACGAGGCGGAAATCGATTTTTCTGCCATCTAAATCCACACGGCTGACCTGTACGCGCACGCGCGAGCCAAGGGCATAGCGGATGCCAGTGCGTTCGCCGCGCAACTCTTGGCGGGCTTCATCAAAGCGGAAGTATTCACCGCCGAGCTCAGTGATGTGAATCAAGCCTTCCACGTACATGGCATCCAAGGTGACAAACAGGCCGAAGCTGGTGGCGCTGCTGACGGTGCCCGCGTATTCCTCGCCTAAATGCTCTTTCATGAATTTGCATTTGAGCCAGGCCTCCACGTCTTTGCTGGCTTCATCAGCGCGGCGCTCGTTGGCGCTGCAATGCAGGCCGGCAGCCTCCCACGATTGCTGCTCTTTACTGAGCTTCTCGGGCGTGACTTTCCTGCCTTTGCCTTGCGTGGCCAAGAATGCATCGCCTTTTTTTCGGCGTGCAGCGATGCGTTTTTTGAACTGCTCCACGGCTTCGCCCGGTGTGGGCAAATCGGGCAATTTGTAAGTCGTCTTCGCCAAAATGCTTTTAATGACGCGGTGCACCAGCAGATCGGGATACCGGCGAATTGGCGAGGTGAAATGCGTGTAGGCCTCATAAGCCAAACCGAAGTGGCCGCTGTTGATGGGCGTGTAGATCGCTTGGCTCATGGAGCGCAGCAGCATGGTGTGGATTTGCTGCGCATCAGGCCGCTCTTTGGTGGCAATCGATATGGCCTGAAATTCGGCGGGCGTGGGGTCTTCTGAGAGGCTGGCATTCACGCCCATGCTGCGCAAATACTGGCGCAGCACTTCTTTTTTCTCGGGTGTAGGGCCTTCGTGGACGCGGAAGAGGCCGGTTTTCTTGGCTTGCAAGATGAAATCGGCTGAGCAGACATTGGCAGCCAGCATGGC
>JBJTSL010000424.1:0-2621 GCA_046076625.1 Allobrachymonas sp. | reverse complement strand
CTTATAGCACTCTACGCATATTCTATGCCGGCGAATAGCCAATTTTTCTTAAAATCCCAGCCTCAATGCTGATGCCCATGCTCGCCATGCACATGGCCATGCGCAATCTCTTCGTCTGTCGCTGTGCGCACCTTGATCACTTTGATGGCGAACTTCAAAGTCTTGCCCGCATGCGGATGGTTGCCATCGAGCATCACTTCTTGACCCTTGATTTTCAGCACGTTGAACACCGTCTCGCGCCCATCAGAAGTGCGCCCGCGCAATTGCCCGCCCACCTTCACGCCCGGTGGAAATTCAGACTTGGGAATACTCTGCACCAAGCTTTCATCGCGCTCACCAAAAGCCTCAGCGGGCGTGAGTGTGAGCGTGGTGGAAAAATCCGCTTGCTGGCCTTGCAGCGCCGCTTCGATCTTTTCAAAAGTGTTGCCATAGCCGCCATGCAAATAGGCGGTGGGTGCTTTGCTGGCTTCCAGCAAGCGGGCCGGGGGCTCGGAGACGGTGTACGAAATGGTGACGGCTGAGTTTTTTTCGATGATCATGGTTTGGAGGTTTTCAGCGCCCATACGGGCGCAGCAGCGATTATCTCGCTCATTGCGCCGCGATTACGGTTTGAGCAGAAACTCCAGCGCACTGCCGGCCAACTCAATCACATCGCGGTCAGCCAACAACTGCGGCTCATCACTGATCGGCTTGCCATTGAGCTTGGGCACTTGCGTCGATTCCATGCCGGAGACGAAATAGCCTTGCCGCCGGTGCGCAATCGCGATCAATGCCACGCCCGGCTGGCCAAAGGTGGACACTGCTTTGGAGACAGGAATTTCCAGCCCAGCGGACGAGCCGGTCAGCAGCTTCAAGCTTGCGTGCATGGCGCCCGTTGTTGCTGAGGGAAGCCCGCCATGCAGCGACATCGAAATGGTTTTGCCTTCGTCGGTGAGCTCGTTCGCGCTTAAAAATTTGACTTTGAACTTGCCAATCGACATCACATCACCGTCTCTTAGCAGATGCATGCGCACCATCGCGCCATTGATGTAAGTGCCATTGGTGCTGCCCGAATCAATCACCACCACATCGCTCAAACCCGACAGCTCAAATACGCAATGCTCGCCGCTCACCGCCAGATCGGTAAGCACAATATGGTTGTCTGGCCTGCGCCCCAGCGTCGTGCGGGTGCGGGTGAGGTAGGTGCGATGAATTTCCACACCATCGAGGCTAGTAACCAATTGCGGCATAGCGACTCCTGCGCGGGATAAAACTCATGTTATGCCTCCGGCCAGAAGTATGCAAGGTGCTGCCAGGCAGCTTCGCTTTAAGGTTTAGGTTCGATATCCGTCACATCGTCCAGCACGCGGCGAGGCGGTTTGTCAGACGCGCTGGCATGCTGCTGCCCTCGCCCGAATACCTGATCAAAACCAGCGCGCGGATTCATGCGCATCACAAACGGCGATATGGGCTGCCCCGTCATCTTTCGCCACAACGCGCGAACCGACCAGACGAGCAGCAACACCAACATGGCCACCAGCAAACTGGCAGCAAAGATCAAGCCGGCGATGACGAAAACGAAACGAAGCAGGTATTTCATGGCGTTAATGCACCACCCGCTCAAACTTGAACACACCCGGCGTATGAATCGGATCTACATCAACGGGGATAACGCTCTTGGGTGGGAATTTGCCTTGCAGGATCAGTGTGGACAGTGGGTTTTCAATGCGTTGCTGGATCGCGCGTTTCAGGGGTCGTGCACCGAACACCGGATCGAAGCCTACTTTGGCGAGTTCTGCCAAGGCAGCGGGCGACACATCGAGCGCGAGCTCCATCTTTTGCATACGATTGATGAGCGTGGCCAATTGAATCTTGGCAATGCCTTCGATGTGTTTGGCATCCAGCCCGTGAAAGACGACGGTTTCGTCGATACGGTTCAAGAACTCTGGGCGGAAATGCTTCTTCAACTCATCCCACACCGCTTCCTTGATCAGCTCATGGTCTTTGCCGGCCATGCTTTGGATATGCGCTGAACCGATGTTGCTCGTCATCACCACCACCGTGTTTTTGAAGTCCACGGTACGGCCTTGGCCATCGGTCAAGCGACCATCGTCGAGCACTTGAAGCAGCACGTTGAACACATCAGGATGCGCTTTTTCCACCTCATCAAGCAGCACCACGCTGTAGGGCTTGCGGCGTACAGCTTCAGTGAGATAGCCGCCTTCGTCATAGCCCACATAGCCGGGAGGCGCGCCAATCAGTCGGCTCACAGAATGCTTCTCCATGAATTCGCTCATGTCGATGCGAATGAGGTGCTCCTCGCTATCAAACATGAAGCCAGCCAGCGCTTTGCACAACTCCGTTTTGCCCACGCCCGTTGGGCCGAGGAAAAGGAAACTGCCTGTGGGCTTTTGTGGATCAGACAAGCCAGCGCGTGCACGACGAATCGCATTGGACACAGCCACAATCGCCTCGTCTTGGCCAACCACGCGCTCATGCAGCTTGACCTCCATGTGCAAGAGCTTGTCGCGCTCACCCTGCATGAGTTTGCTGACGGGAATGCCCGTGGCACGCGCCACGACTTCGGCGATTTCCTCTGCGCCCACCATGGTGCGCAGCAGTCGCGGTGCATCACCCTTAGC
>JBJTSL010000423.1:0-12900 GCA_046076625.1 Allobrachymonas sp. | reverse complement strand
GTTAAAGACTTTGCTCTAGCTTCGCCTCTTATCGCATTAGGGCTAGGCGTTCTATCGGGTATAGGCGCATCGCCTACGGCCTGTTGAAAGACCGAAAATGCGACTTGGGTAAAATCTTTTTTTGATGGCATGATATTTATGGGTTGCTGAATTGAATTCATTTTATGAGTTCGTTAGCGTTTGCGCCATCGGGCAATCTCCTATGAAATTTCAAACTGAACCACTACCCGACTCCATGGCCAGCGGCCAATGTTGGCGATGCTGGTGTCGTCAATCGCAATCACAGCAATTTTGTCAGAGGGTTGTCGGCTGGTGGACGTGCTGGCGAAATCGTAGAAACGCCGCTCCAATGTACCCACGAGATCGCCGAAACTGTGCAGCAGCACGGCAATCACCACCAACACGCCCACAAACCAGTCGGCGCGCCAAAAGTTTCCGCGTTTTAAAGAAATGGCCACCTGCGCCCCTCAATCTCGTTCGTCCATTTTGAACATCGAAGGCACTTTGCTAAAAAAGTGCGCTAAGTTGTTGTCTTCAGTGCAAATTTGCCCAACGAAGGGTATCAACCATAACAGACACAGCAGTGACAATCAAGGCAATTTGTCACGCAGCGTAAGCGCGATGTTGCAAATTAGCGCCAATTCGACAGCGGCAGAATCATGCTGGAGGGGTGGTTTTGCCTAAAAGCCGTTGCAAAGGCACCCTTAGGACTTGGACCGTGCGCGTTTCTGTAGCCAAGTGCCGATCGCCCAAACAATCACTGCGCCTACCGCAGCGAAGGTGTATTCCCATGCCTTACCCTCGGGGCGAATGCCTTGCATAGCGATGTCGGTATACCGCATTTGGCCGGCAATCCAGCCCAACAGCATCGCGCCCAATGTGATGATGAAAGGGAAGCGCTCCATGAGTTTCAAAACAATCTGGCTGCCCCACACAATGATAGGGATACTCACCAAAAATCCAAAAATTACCAAGGGCAGTTGATGCGTCTGACCCGCGCCTTGCGCCGCGCCAGCAATCGCGATCACATTGTCCACACTCATCACCAAATCGGCCACGATCACGGTTTTGACCGCGCCCCAGAGCTTGTCGCTGGGGTTGATGTTGTGCGCTTCTTCGCTTTCTGGCAACAAGAGCTGGACACCAATCCAGATCAAAAGGGCCACCCCGACAATTTTGAAGTACGGAATGGACAACAAAGCCAGCGCGAAAGAGATCAGGATCACGCGCAGCACAATCGCGCCGATCGTGCCGTAAATGATGCCCAGTTTGCGTTGTTTTTCGGGCAAATTGCGACAGGCCAGCGCGATCACCACGGCATTGTCGCCACCGAGCAAGATGTCAATCATGATGATTTGACCCACAGCGAGCCAAAACGCCCCAGTCATGAACTCTTCCATGCCTTCTCCAAACGCTATTAAAATAATAGCACTTCGCGCAGGTTTTATGCCGGCGAAGTGACTAAAAAGCCTAAAAATTGATGCGATTAGTGTACTGGCTGGCGAGCAGAAGTTTTGCGTGTTTCTGCGTATCTGCCATCGCAATACCGGTAACGCACAGAAAAAACGGCTGCCCCCCAGTTGGGAAGCAGCCGCTTGATGGGTGACAAATGCCCTACAGCATGGCTTTGAGCAACTTGGCCATCTCAGAAGGGTTGCGCGTCACTTTAAAGCCACACTCTTCCATCACCGAGAGCTTGGCATCCGCCGTGTCCGCACCGCCGGAGATCAAAGCACCAGCATGTCCCATGCGCTTTCCTGGAGGAGCCGTCACGCCAGCGATGAAGCCCACAATCGGCTTTTTCATGTTGGCTTTGCACCAGCGAGCGGCGTCGGCCTCATCCGGGCCGCCAATTTCGCCGATCATGATCACAGCATCGGTGTCTGGATCGTCGTTGAACGCCTTCATCACGTCGATGTGCTTCAAACCGTTGATCGGATCGCCACCAATACCAACGGCGCTGGATTGGCCGAGGCCGATTTCAGTCAATTGCGCCACGGCTTCGTAAGTCAAGGTGCCGGAGCGCGAGACTACGCCAATGCGGCCTTTGCGGTGGATATGGCCAGGCATGATGCCGATTTTGATTTCTTCTGGCGTGATGAGGCCGGGACAGTTGGGCCCGAGCAGCAGAGTTTTCTTGCCGCCAGCGGCTTCCTTGGCCTTCATTTTGTTGCGAACTTCCAGCATGTCGCGCACGGGGATGCCTTCGGTGATGCAGATCGCCAAATCGAGATCGGCTTCCACAGCTTCCCAAATCGCAGCGGCTGCGCCCGCGGGCGGCACGTAGATCACGGAAACCGTTGCGCCGGTTTGGCCGGCAGCTTCTTTCACCGATGCGTAAATTGGAATATTGAAGATCGACTCACCGGCTTTTTTCGGGTTCACGCCGGCGACGAAGCAGTTTTTACCGTTCGCATATTCTTGGCATTTTTCCGTGTGGAACTGGCCGGTCTTGCCGGTGATGCCTTGGGTGATGACTTTGGTGTTTTTGTTGATAAAGATCGACATGTTTAAATCCTTTTTTGAACGCAGAGGTCGCAAAGATTTCGCAAAAGACGCAAAAAATACATCTCTTTTGAATTTTCTGCGTCTTCTGCGTAAGTTTCGCGTCCTCTGCGTTCAATGAATTACTTGACTGCGCCCATGATTTTTTGAGCGGCTTCAGCCATCGAATCTGCGCTGATGATCGGCAGACCCGATTCGGCCAGCATCTTCTTGCCCAGCTCTTCGTTCGTGCCCTTCATGCGCACAACGAGCGGCACATTGAGGTTGGTGGCTTTGCAAGCGGTGATCACACCGGTGGCAATCGTGTCGCATTTCATGATGCCGCCGAAGATGTTGACGAGGATCGCATTCACTTTCGGGTTTTTCAGCATGATCTTGAAAGCTTCGGTCACCTTCTCAGGAGTTGCACCGCCGCCCACATCGAGGAAGTTGGCTGGCTCGCCGCCGTAGAGCTTGATGGTGTCCATCGTGGCCATGGCAAGGCCTGCGCCGTTGACCAAGCAACCGATGTTGCCGTCGAGGCTGATGTAGGCGAGGTCAAACTTGGAGGCTTCCACTTCAGCCGCATCTTCTTCATCCAAATCCCGCAGAGCGACGATTTCTGGGTGGCGGAACAGGGCGTTGGAATCGAAGTTGAATTTGGAATCCAGGGCGATGATGTTGCCTTTGCCGTCGCGGTTCAGTGGATTGATCTCCACCAGCGACGCGTCAGTATCCATGTAGCACTTGTAGAGCTTTCTGCAGACATCGGCAAACTGCGGTTGTGAGTCAGCCGGCATCTGGATGCCTTTGCCAATCTCAGCGCACTGTGCATCCGTCAAACCAGCGAGTGGATCGACGAACACGGTGATAATTTTCTCGGGCGTGTCGTGAGCCACTTGCTCAATATCCATGCCGCCCTCAGAAGATGCGATGAACGCGACTTTTTGTGTAGCGCGGTCGGTCACGATGGACAGGTAGTACTCTTTCTGAATATCTGCACCGTCTTCAATATAGAGGCGGCGCACTTTTTGGCCTTCGGGGCCAGTTTGATGCGTGACGAGTTGCATGCCCAGAATGTCTGTGGCGCGGGCTTTCACATCGTCAATGCTCTTGGCTACTTTTACGCCTCCGCCTTTGCCACGGCCACCGGCGTGGATTTGGGCCTTCACGACCCAGACGGGGCCGCCGAGTTTTTGTGCGGCTTCAATGGCCTCTTGCACAGTGAATGCGGGGATGCCGCGCGGCACGGGGATGCCAAACTGACGCAAGATTTCCTTGCCTTGGTACTCGTGGATTTTCATGGGAGGGATTCCGGCTGTGTGTCGTTATGAAAGACGAAAAGAGGACGAAATGGACTGATTTCATGCAAAATCGTCCACAGGGTCTCACGGGTTACGAAGCGATTTCTAGCGGCGTAACTGTATCATGTTGCAATGCACCAAAACTGACATCGGGAAAGCGTTCCATCATGGCAAAAGTATTCATTGACGGCGAAGCGGGCACCACAGGTTTGCAAATCCGCGAGCGTTTGGCCGCATTACCTCAGATCCAAGTGCTCTCGATCGCGCCGGAAAAGCGCAAAGACATTGAAGCCAAGAAAGCACTCTTTAACGAGGCGGACTTGGTGGTGCTCTGCCTGCACGATCAGCCCGCTATGGAATCCGTAGCACTCTGCGCAGAACTCGCGCCGGGGCGCGCTCAAAAAGGCTTGAAACCCCTGAAAATCGTAGACACTTCCACCGCGCATCGCATCGCACCGGGCTGGGTCTACGGGTTTCCTGAGCTTTGCGCTGAACAAACCACGGCGGTAAAAAATGCCCAGTTCGTGGCCAACCCCGGCTGCTATCCGACAGGCGGCATCGCGCTCTTGCGGCCTTTGATCGATGCAGGGCTGTTACCGACGGACTATCCAATTGTGATGCAAGGCTTCGCGGGCTACTCGGGCGGCGGGCGGCAAATGATCGAACAATACGAGGTGGCCAAAACCGCGCCACCCCTAGAAGTCTATGGCCTTGGTTTGAAGCACAAGCATGTGCCTGAACTGCAAAAATATTCCGGTCTCACACGTCGTCCGATCTTCATCCCCACGGTTGGCAATTTCCACAGCGGCATGATTGACCATATTGCGCTGCAGTTTGACTTAATGAGGGGCGTGAGCCGCGCGGCGCAGCTCGAGGAAGCGTTGCGTGCGCACTATGCAGGCAGTGAATGGGTGAGTGTGGTGGCAGCCAGTGAAGCCGGCAAGATCGAGCCCACGGCGTTGAACAACACGAATGCCATGGAACTGTCCGTCTATGGCAACGATGCGTACGGCCAAGCCGTGCTGGTGGCGCGTTTTGATAATTTGGGCAAAGGTGCCAGCGGCGCCGCCGTGCAGAACTTGCGCTTGATGCTGGGCCTGTGATTTCTGACTCTGCGCAGAAATTAATCGGATCGTTGCGAAAAACTCACTGTGCCGCCAGCAAAGCGCGCAGCCGCAGCGGCCGTAAAGGCTTGGGTAACAGTTGCACATCCGCTGGCAGCTCGCCCAGCACCTCGTCGGTCTCGCCCGTCATGAGAAACAGACGCGCAACGCCTGCTTGGCGAGCCTTCGCCAGCACTTGCAAGCCATGGCTCGCGCCCGGCAAACGCCAGTCGCTGATCACCACATCCCATACAGTTCCGTCCTGAAGCAAAGCAAGGGCTTCATCACCACTTGCGCAGGCCGTGCATTGCAGCCCCCAACTTTGTAAGGTGTGCAAGAGCGCCTCGCGCACCAACTCGTTGTCCTCCACCATCAACACACGGCCTTGCATCTGTGTATTGGCCTGAGTGGGCTGTGAAGCTGCAGGTGCAGGCGCTTGACCTACCGGCAGACTCACGGCAAAGCAGCTACCCTGGCCCACCCAGGATCGTACTGCCAGCGGATGCTCCAGCAAGGCGCAGATGCGCTTGACCGTGGCTAAACCCAAACCCACGCCTTGGTTCGGATCGCGCTGCGGGTTATTGAGCTGCACAAACTCATCAAAAATATGCTCTAGTTGCCCGG
Source organism: Allobrachymonas sp. (assembly GCA_046076625.1). Classification (GTDB taxonomy): domain Bacteria; phylum Pseudomonadota; class Gammaproteobacteria; order Burkholderiales; family Burkholderiaceae_C; genus JANMDU01. The sequence goes on along the minus strand of JBJTSL010000423.1, from coordinate 7,385 downwards.
CTTCAATGCCCGGGCCGGTGTCAACCACTTGCACCTGCCATATTGAGCCCAAAGGTATTGGCCGCACAGCCAATAACACACCGCCGCGCTCGGTGTAGCGCAGGGCATTGCTCAGTAAATTGCCTAGCACGCGCTCTAGCAAAACCGGATCGGTCTGCACCCAAACGGCTTGCTTGGGCAGCCGCAGTCGCAGCTGCAAGCCCTTGGCCTGCGCCACACCCTCGTAGAGTGTGCGAAGGCGCGCGAGCAGCTCTTGCAGGTCAACTGCCGTGATGTGTCGCTGCACCTTGCCGGCATCGAGCCGCGAAATCGACAGCACGCCTTCGAGCAAACCATCGAGCGATTCGACGCACTGCGCAATGCGCTCGACATGCGGCGCGTCTTGCTCATGTGGTTTTAAGAGCGAGGTGTAGTACCCCATCGCATGCAGAGGTTGGCGTAGATCGTGGCTGGCGGCGGCGAAGAAGCGCGCCTTGGCTTGGTTGGCCGCCTCCAACTCAGCGGTGCGCGATTGCAGTTGCTTGACTAATTGCTGATTGGCATGTTTGAGTTCGATGGTTCGGTGCAGGGTGCGCGTGTGGAAATAGCCGAAGTAAATCAAGTACGACAGCAGCAAGCCCATCCCTGCTCCCAAATATTTGTAGAGGAATGCGTCCTGCCAAAGCCCCCATAGGACGAACGGGCCAACCAAGAGCACCAAATAAGAACGCATCATGGCCGGGTAAAACGCCAATGTCGCCATGTTGGTGGCGGCAATGCCTCCGAGGGTCAGTGCAATATAAAACTGAATCTCCGGCTGCGCGGGGTCGGTGAACCAGAGCACCGAGCAGCCCCAAAAAAGCCCCGTGGAGGCGGCTGCGACCCAGTAGTAGATGCGTAAGGCAAGCATGGGTCTACGCCCTTGAGCATCACGCGGCACCAGCATCATGAACAGAAGGGCAGGAATAAATTGGATGGCAAGCACCGCGCCCGCCCAAGCGAGCACAGGTTTCCAAGCATGGTGGCTGAGCAGGGCGATCGAAAACACGATCACGACAACGATCAACGACAAGCTCGAATCGCGGATCGGCTTGTTCATGGCGCGAATGCTGTCTTCCACCACCAACTCGGGCGACACCCCAGTCGGCAGGCGATCAGGCAGAGCCTGAGTGAGTGAAGAGTCAGTTGATGGAGCCATCTACGGATTCACGAGCCATCGACACTGCTTGCGCCCGATTCGCAGCACCCAAACGCTCAAAAATCTGGCCGAGATGGTTTTTCACCGTGTGTGGCGCGATTTGCAGAATTTGCGCAATCTCTTTGTTGGTTGCCCCTCGCGCCACCATGCCTAGCACCTCACGTTGCCGCGCGGTCAGCGGATCAGTGCTTGTATCGCTGGCAGGCGCGAAGCTCAAGGGCGCAAAGTGGCTGCGTCCTTGCGCCAATTCTTGCAAGCCCACCAGCAGCATGCGCACATCCAGTGTTTTGGGGAAATAGCCCATCAACCCCGCCTCGCGCACACGCGTGGGTAGCCTCGCATCATCTGCGCCCGACATGATCGCACAGGCTACCGCCGGATAGAGCTTGCGCAACTTGAGCGCACTTTGCAAACCGTCTTCGCCCGGCAGCCGGTAGTCCAGCAGCACCAAATCCATTTGTGCGTCGCGTGCGAGCAGTTCCAAGGCTTCTGGCATCGAGCCCACCGCCTGCACCCGCATCTGCGGCTCATGCTGCGCCAGCGCCAACACCAGCCCCTCGCGAAACAAGGGGTGGTCGTCCACCAACAGCAAAGAAAAGCCCGCCAATTCAGACATAGCCTCAAGCATACCTGCCAATTTGTTCACAGGGTATGGGTCATTTGGCCTATGGCTTGAATGTCTTGGTTTGCGCACACTGGCAGGCATTCGGAGAAACCATGAAAACCCACCGAGATCATTTGCCCAACCTCATCGCAGCCCTTGTGAGCTTGGCCTGTTTGAACCCTGTGTGGGCGCAAAAACCGCCAGCATCTGCCGGCGCCGCAGCTCAATTTGTGTTGCAAGATATTCGCTTAGAGGGCAGCAGTTTGCTCACGGAAGCTGAGTGGCGGCAAGCGGCTGCGCCTTGGCTGGGCAAAAGCATTGGCTTTGAAGAGCTGCAAGCAGCCCGCAGCGCAATTGAGGCAGCGTTTCACGCCCAAGGCTATCGGCTGGTCACGGTGCGGCTGCCGGCGCAGTCGGTCGAAGGCGGCCTCATTCGCATGCAGGTGATTGAGCCTGTGGTGGGGCAAATTGCACAAGAGGGTGAGAGCACAGACAGCATGGCTCGTTGGCAAGCCCGTCTGCCCGCGCTGGTCAAAGGTCAGTCGCCCAATTTGTCCGACTTGGATCGTCAACTGTCTTTACTCAACGACCACCCCAGTCGCCGCGCGGTTGTGGCCTTTGCACCGCAGTTAACAGCGCCAGTCGGTACGACACCAATTCCGCACGCCTTGGTCGCTACCATCCGCACCCATCAAACGCCCGATACGGGTTGGATAGCCTTCATCGACAACAGTGGCAACAAAACCACCGGTCATCTTCGCTACGGCTTAGCCTTTCGCCACAATAACCTCTGGGATGCTGACCACCAACTCAATGCGCAATTTGTCTCCGCGCCACATGATGAAACGGATCCCGATCAACTGAGTGTGCTGCCCAGCAGCAAGGTCAAAATTTTGGCATGAGCTATCGTGCCCCTCTGCCTGCGCAAGCGGCTGCGCTGGAAGCAACGCTGGGCTATTCCAGCGTCGATTCTGGCACCTTGGCGGGCTTGTTTGATGTGCGTGGCTCGGGCAGCACGCTATCGCTCAAATACATTCAGTACCTGCCGCGCTGGGGCGCTTGGGAGCCACGTGCCAGCATCGGCATGGACTGGCGACATTACGACAACCAAGTGCTGTTTGGTGGTGTCAATCTGGCCGTGCCGATTGGGGTGCGGCCGATCACGCTGGGCGTGCATGCCAGCCGCGCCGCCGCCCCCGGCGAGTCAGCCGGCTATGCAGCCTATGCCCAACTGGTGGCCAATGTGTCTGGCGGCAAAGATGGAAATACTCTCAATTTCATAGCATCTCGCGCAGGTTCTACGCCGGGCTATCGGTTATTTCGTTATGGAATCAGTGGGCAATTTGCACTCGGCGGCGCATTCGGTGGGGTGCTGCAAGGCTGGTCGCTATCGGGCGGTCTAGACGGTCAGATCACCGACGAACTGCTGGCTTCGCCCGAGCAATTCTCAGCGGGCGGTGCAAGCTCAGTGCGCGGCTTTACCAGTCGCGGCATCGGCGGCGACCAAGGTGTGCGCACCCAATGGGAGCTGACGGGCCGCAATTGGCTCGACGGCAGCAGTGTCAGCATCCGCCCCGCCTTCTTTATTGACGCAGCCTATGCCAAAACTAATCAACCCACCGTGTTGGAGCGTCCGAGCAGCTCGATTGCCAGCGCAGGTGTGGGTTTGCGCGGTGCTTGGAAGAACACTGTCTGGCGGCTTGATATCGCCAAAGCCGTACACCAGCGCACCGGCGCAGCGCCTGTCTGGGGGCGGTGCATTTTTCGCTGTCGGCAGCGTTTTAAATTCAGGAGCCCTGCACCATGAGCACATGTTGACCTATCCGCCGCCTGAGCGCTGCGCCCACTCCTGCTACTCGTTTGGCACGCAAGAAAGGCGGTGCGATTCGCGCACGCTTGCAGTTCAGCGCTGTGAGTCTCGCCTTATGGAGCATGGTGGCGCAGGCTCAAAGCGTGCCCGGCAACCCGGTGGTGCGCCACGGCAGCGCAAGCTTTGGGCAGCAAGGCAACACTTTGCTCATCTCCAACAGCCCGAACAGCATCATTGATTGGACCGCTTTCAACATTGCCGCAGGACAGACCACCCATTTCAGCCAAGTCAATGCGGCCAGCCGGGTGCTCAACCGTGTCAGTGGCAGCATGCGCTCGGAAATTCTGGGCGCACTCACGTCCAATGGCCAAGTCATCCTCATCAATCCCAACGGCATCACGGTCGGCCCGCAGGGGCGCATTGACACCCAAGGTTTTGTGGCCTCCAGCTTGGCGCTGTCGGATGCGGATTTCCTCTCGGGCAAGCTGCGCTTTGGCAATGCAGGGCAGGCCAGCTCAGGTGATATCGTCAATGGCGGCGTGATCCAAGGCAATGGCGGCTTGGTTGCGCTCATTGGCGCGCAAGTTAGCAATTCGGGCAGCATTGAATCGGCCAGCGGCCAAGTGGCGCTGGCTGCTGGCCGGCAGGTGGAATTGCTCGATGCGCATTCGCCCCACATCCGCGTGGCGCTGAATGTGGGCGATGGCCGCGATGCCAGTGGTCAGGTGCATCGCATTTTGCAAAGCGGGCGCATCAGCGCGGCGGCCTTGCCAGCAACGGCGGGCGATGCCGCTGGCCTGCGGCTCGATGGCGGGCGCATCGTGCTGCATGCGCAAGACAATTGAAACCACGGCCAGCGCCGTGCATGATGCCTCCGGCGCGCGCGGCGGCAGCATCATCGGCTTGGCCGAGCGCAACGCCGCCTACCAAGGTCAGTTCATCGCCATAGGCGACAGTGGTCAGGGCGGTTTCATCGAAACCTCGGGCAAACAGCATCTGGATGTGCGCGGCATCGCCATCGATGCACCCGGCGGCACATGGCTGCTCGACCCCGTCAATATTGAGGTGGTTGCAGGCAATGGCCTCGTGAATAACGGCGGTGCAACAGGCTTCACGCCCAGCGCCAGCAATTCGCAAATCGGTGCGGACTTGATCGTCGGCCAGCTCAATGCGGGCACAAGTGTGGTGCTCGATACCAACCAAGCAGGCGGCGACGCGGGCGACATCACCATCAGCAGCCCCATCGTCAAAACCGCGGTGAATAACGCATCACTGACTCTGAGCGCCAATCGTCACGTCAACATCAATCAAGACGTCACCCTCACTGCATCCACATCCAACTCTACCGGTTCTGCGTTCACGGCCAATGCGGGCGGTGACGTGTCGTTCAACACCGCCACGGTCACTGCCAATCATGTCGTCATCACCGCAGGTGGTGCGATCAAGCGAACTGGCACGCAGACCAACGATGTTTCCATCGTAGCCTTCGATTGGACGCATCCTAAATCCATGCATCTGACCGCCAACGGAGGGGCGGTCGGCTCGGCTAGTGAGCCGCTGCGCTACAGTTTTGGTACCGGTCTTGAGCGACACACCGCTTGGTCAGTCAACACGGCAAATGCAGGTGCTGCTGGCGATATTTTCTTGAAGGCTAACTTGAGTGAGGTGTCGGTTCGCAGCAGTAGCAACATAGTGACGGCGGCTGGGTCCTCTCAAACGGTCTCTTTCGATACGACCGGAGACTTTGCTCTGTTCACAGACCTTAGCGGCAACGACAATTGGCGCATCACCACCGCAGGGAACTACGCCAGCTGCGACTTCGGAGGTTGTGCAGGAGGAAATTACACGTTGACTGGGCGATCCTTTGTCATCAACTCTGCCGATGGGATTACCAGTTCCACGGTGAGCAACAAGCCCAACTTCGATACATCGGCGCACAACGGCAACATCACAATGACAGCGGGGCACTTTGGTGGCACGGGATGTGGTGGTAACCAGGGCGGCATAGGCGTGAAACCAGGCACGGGCTTGGTATCTGCCAACTCGACGGGCAGGATCGCATGTGGCGGTTCTGGTTCTATTCAATTGCGCCATTGGGGCGGCGATTTCTTGACCAGTCAATACACACTTCGTTTTACGGGTGGCGACCCAAGCAACGCTGTGCGTTTGTGGGCACAAGACGGCCATTTGATCCTCGACAGTACCGCGGGCTTTGATTCAAGCTTAAACAACAAAAACTGGGAGATGCGGACGGTGGCCGCAGGGCGTGACATTCGCTTTGCGGGCGGGACGATCACCGGCAATCGGGTGTTCTTGTTTGCAACAGGAAACATCGACAACTTGGCTTCATCGGCCACGAGCTGGCGGGAGGTTTGTGCCGCAGCTGATTGCTCTTGGCGCATGGAGGCTGGCGGCGGTATCGGCTTGACCAACCCCATTCGTGCAGAAGCCGATTGGGTGGGCACATTGAGGACGGCGGGTGCTGGAGCGGCGGGCAATATTCGCGTGGCGTTTGAGCAAGCGGCGGGTGCTGCTCGCCCCGCAGGCATCTATACCGACACCGCTTCGTCACAGACGATTCAATTGAGCGGGACACGCTTTGAGCTGGATGCCGGGCAGCCAGGCTGGGGCGATGCGGACTACGTCACCGCCAACGATCATCTCAGCATTAACCTTAGCGAAAATTTAACTTTCGGTAATTGGAACACCACGCCCAACTTCGCCAGTGCCAACATCGTGGTGGGCGGCGATGTCAAGCGCAATCTAGGCGGCGGCAGCAATTTCTTCTTGGGTACGACCGGCGCACTGTCTGTCAGCGCTGGCGGCACGATTGGGGACGCAAGCAACTCCATTCGTATTGAAAATTTTGGCAGCCTGAGCTTGAATGCCGGCACCGATGTCTACTTGGATCGCGGCCCCAACGACATCAACGGCACTCTGTTGAACAGCATCACCACGGGTGCAGGCGTAGGGGTGGTTGGCTTAAGACAAGATAACGGTCATACCATCACGTTTAACGACACACGCCATTTGACGGACAAGTTGGTTCTGCATTCTGACGGTAACAACATCAATTTTGCGAGCAGTGCCAACATTTCAGCTCCAGGCTTGGAGATGACCGGTGACACCACCATAGCCGCAGGTGCCATCGTCACGCAAACTGCAGGCACGGGTTTGCTGCACGGAAACCTCAACAACGCAGGCCGCCTGAACCTGAACGGCACTAGCTTTGACATGAACTCTGGCGGTCAAAGCAGCTATACCGACAGCGGCGGGACGCTGCACTTAGGCGGCGGCTCTTTGTTGGCACCTGCTACCGACGTATTCGGTAATGGCGGCTTGAACCTAGCAACAGGTCGTCTACAGGGTACAGGAACCGTCACAGGCAATGTGTTTAACTGGGGCAATCCGTTCGGCGGGACCGGCAGCACGGTGGCCCCCGGCGCATCGCCCGGTTTGCTGACCATCAACGGTGATTACATACAAAGCGGTAACGGGGTGCTGAGCATTGAATTAGAAGGCACAACACCGGGCACGCAGTTTGACCGCCTCGCTGTCAGCGGCGAGGTAGGGCTCAGTGGTTACCTCCATATCTCCACCCCCGGAAGTTTTATTCCCGCTGTTAGCGACACGTTTGATTTCATGACCTATGGCCTTCAGTATGGCAGCCCCATCTTGAATTTGCCCAGTGGCTATGCGGGCAGTGTGAACTATCAAGCAGGCTTTGCACGACTGGGCTTAACGGCAGTGCCACCCCCACCACCCCCGCCACCCCCACCACCACCGCCACCGCC
>JBJTSL010000422.1:0-6222 GCA_046076625.1 Allobrachymonas sp. | reverse complement strand
GCCTCCACCAATGTGACCGAGATCATCTACACGCCGATCAAATCGGAAGCCACCCGCGTGGCCGCCATGCTCTCTGGCGAAGTGGATCTGATGCTGGATCCCAGCCCGCAAGATTTGGGGCGTTTGCGCAGCAATGCCAATTTGAAGGTGATTGATGGTGTAGAAAACCGTACGATTTTCTTTGGCATGGACCAGTTCCGAGATGAGTTGGTGGGATCGAACATCAAAGGCAAGAATCCGCTGAAAGATGTGCGCGTGCGCCGTGCGCTGTATCAATCAATCGACAGCGACACGCTCACCCGCGTGACCATGCGCGGCTTGGCGCAGCCTACGGGTGCGATGGTCGCTCCGCAAGTGGCGGGATGGACGGAAGGCGTCCACAAGCGCCTGCCGTTTGATTTGGATGGCGCGAAGAAACTGCTGGCCGATGCTGGCTACAAGGATGGCTTTGAAGTCGATTTCGCCTGCCCGAATAACCGCTACATCAACGATGAAGAGATCTGCCAAGCTGTGACCGGTATGTGGGCTAAGATTGGTGTGCGCGCTAAACTGCGCACCCTGCCTTTGGTGACCTATTTCCCGATGATTCAGCGCTACGAAGCCAGTATTTATATGCTGGGCTGGGGTGTGCCAACGTTTGACACGCAGTATTCCGCGCAATCCCTGTTCCGCACCGTCGGCACCGGCGGTGATGGTAACTACAACGTTGGGCGCTATAGCAATCCACGTATGGATGTCGTGGTCGATCGTATCAAGACCGAGACCGATTTGCCGGTGCGCAACCGTTTGCTGACAGAGGCGTTGCAACTGTCCAACGACACGGTCTCGCATATTCCGCTTCACAACCAGATCATTCCCTGGGTGATGAAGAAGAACATCGATGTGGTGCACCGTGCGGACAACCGCATTGATTGGCGCTTGCTCAAGGTCAATTGATCCAGCACAGATCAACAAAGAGCCCTGCGGGGCTCTTTGTCATTGCAGGCCTTCATCTGAACACGACACAAACGGAGCAAGCTATGAAAATATTCACTGCATTCCCAACAGCTTTGGCCATCACATTGGTGCTGCTGGCCAGCAACCTTGCCGCACAGGGTAAAAGCTTCAGATGGTCCAACAATACAGATGTGCCCACCTTGGACATCCATGCACAAAACAATGCCACCGCCAATGGTGTGGCCGCAGCCTTTTATGAATCGCTGGTGTACTACAACAGCCGCAATTTCAAGCTGGAGCCTGTGCTTGCGTTGCGCTGGCAAGAGGTCTCGCCCACGCAATACCGCTTCACGCTGCGACCGAATGTGAAGTTCAGTGATGGCTCGGCGTTCAGCGCGGATGACGTGGTGTTTTCCTTGCAACGCGCATTGGCCAAGACTTCCAAATTCACGGTCTACACCCAGGGCATGGACAAGGTGGCCAAGGTCAATGCCAACACGGTGGACATTTTTCTTAAATCACCCAATCCCGTGTTGCTCAACCAGCTCACCGAGCTGCGCATCATGAGCAAGGCTTGGGCGGAGAAAAACAATTCTGTGGAGCCCAAAGATATCCTGCTCAAAGAGGAGACCTTTGCGCACCGTAATGCCATGGGCACCGGCCCGTTCATGCTCAAGGAATGGCAGCCGGATCAGAAGATGGTGATGGTGCGCAACCCCAATTGGTGGGGCTGGGCAGCAGGCGCGGGCAGCAGCAATGTGGGTGAGGTGATTTTCACGCCGCTGCGCTCGGATGCCACGCGTATGGCCGCGCTTCTGTCAGGGGAGTTGGATTTTGTGCTTGATCCCCGTGTGCAAGATTTGATGCGCCTGCGCAGCAATGACCAGTTCAAGGTGATGGATGGCGTGGAAAACCGCACACACTTTTATGGCATGGATCAATTCCGCGATGAATTGGTGGGCTCCAACATCAAGGGAAAGAACCCGCTCAAGGATATCCGAGTGCGCCGCGCGCTGTATCAAGCCATTGACATGGAGACGATCAGCCGCGTCACATTGCGTGGCAACGCCCAGCCTACAGGTGCGATGGTCGCGCCCATGGTGGCCGGCTGGAGTGAGGTTGTCCATAAACGCTTGCCTTTGGATGTGGAGGCCGCAAAAAAACTGATGGCGGAGGCTGGATACAAAGATGGCTTTGAGGTGGATTTCGCCTGCCCGAATGACTACCGCGAAGAGATCTGCAATGCGGTGAGCGCGATGTGGGCCAAGATTGGCGTGCGCGCCAAACTGCGCACCTTGCCGCCTGTGAGCTACTTCCCGATGATCCAACGCTATGAAGCCAGTATATACATGCTCAGCTGGGGTGTGCCGACGTTTGACACCTTGTATTCCGCCCAATCGCTGCTGCGCTCAGTGGTGCCGGGCACGGGTGATGGCAACTACAACGTGGGGCGTTACAGAAACGAGCGCATGGATTATGTGGTTGATCGTGTGAAGGCTGAGAGCGATGTGCAGGTGCGCAACCGCTTGCTCACGGAAGCCTTGCAACTGTCCAATGACACGGTTTCACACATTCCGCTGTTCAACTCCATCATTCCCTGGGCGATGAAAAAAAATGTGGAGGTGATTCACCGGGCAGACAACCGAATCGATTGGCGCTTTATCAAAGTTCATTGATGCCTGCGTTTCAGTCTTAGGCCCGGTTCGCCGGGCTTTTTGGTGGGCGAGCGCGTTCTTGTCTGCTCTGCAAACTGCCGTAAAGCTGTGTAAACCATGCCAACGGTTTATCGGCCACGCCGTTAGACAGACACAGGAGATTCAATATGAACAAAAGCATTTTTCTGACCGGATTGCTTGCCTTGAGCGCAGGCTGTCTTGCGCAAAGCCTCTCCGACACCAGCGCCGCAGCCGTTTGGCGAGCGACCTCCCGTTTGGGTTACGGCCCCACACCAGCGCTGGTATTGGCTGCGCAGCCAAGCGCCAAGGCTTGGAGTCTTGCGCAGCTGGATGCTGCACGCCAGGTTAGCCAACGGCCGGCGCAACTGCCTTCTGTTTTGAATCTCTTGGCGGCCAATCAGCAACAAGTCAGCAGCCGTTTTCATGAAGAGCGTGAAGCGCGTCGAGAGGGCCGCGCCAATTTGCAAAAGCCCAATACGCCAGCCGCTGTTCCCATGCACGGCGATGGTGCGATGGGTTTGGGTTCTGACCCTGAGAATTACTCGCGCGACATGGCACTGGCCACGGGCGCTTGGCGCTTGGCCTCGTGCAGCAATCCAGAGCTGGAGAATCCCTTGCTGGCGCGCATGACGGAATTTTGGTTCAACCATTTCAATGTCTTTATCGGCAAAGGCCCGGTACGCCCCTATGTGGGCAATTATTTGCTGACCGCGATCAGGCCTCACGCCTTGGGCAAGTTTGAGGACCTGCTGTTGGCCACCGCACAGCATCCGGCCATGCTGCTGTATCTTGACCAAGCGCAAAGCACGCAACGCGGATTGAACGAGAACTATGCGCGCGAGCTGATGGAGCTGCACACCCTGGGTGTGAATGGTGGCTACACGCAAGCCGATGTGCGCGAGATGGCGCGCATTCTGACAGGCTGGTCGGTCGATATCGCTGGCGGCCAAGGCTTCCTGTTTAGACCCCGTGCGCATGAAGAGGGCAGCAAAACCGTGCTGGGGCGTAGTTTCAACGAAAGCGGCCAAGCGCAGGGCATGGCAGCAATTCGGTTTTTGGCACGCCACCCAGCTACAGCCCAGAGAATAGCGACACGGTTGGCGACTTTTTTCATCGCCGATAAGCCTTCGCAAATGCTCGTGAACCAACTCGCCCGCAGCTTTACTCAAACCGGTGGAGATATCCATGCGGTGATGAAAAGCCTGATCGAATCGCCGGAATTTTGGGATAGCGGCAACACCTTGTTCAAAACGCCGATGGACTACGCCTGCTCCAGCATGGCTGCGGCGGGTTGGGTCAAGGACGAAGCCAACCGCAACCAAAACCTGCGGCAAGCCTCTGGCTTTCTCGCGCGAGCAGGCCAGCCCCTGCATGGCTGGCAAACGCCCGATGGCTACAAAACCGACGCCTCGACCTGGCTCGCGCCAGAGGCCCTCACCCGCCGCGCCGATTACGCCTTTGGCTTGGCGCCACGCATTGAAGAGCCCGTTTTTTTGCAGCAGTTCTACGGCGCCAGCACGCGTGAGCGCATTGCCAAGGAAAGCGCTGTCGCTATGCGCACCAGCCTGCTGCTGGCCGCGCCTGAATTCATGAGTAAGTAAGGAGACGATGATGAATCAGCTCATTCATCGCCGCAGCTGCGTCGCCAATGCGTTGGCATTGGGCGCAAGCAGTTTGCTGGGCCGCAGAGTCTGCGCCCAGAGAGCGCCCGCAGGCTCACTCGCCCAAGGTCGCCTCGTTGTCGTGTTCCTGCGCGGCGCGTATGACGGGCTGTCGGCGCTGGTGCCCTATACCGACCGCGACTATTACGCGATGCGCCCCAATATTGCGATTGCAGCACCTGATGGCTCGCGCGACACTGCCATCAAGCTCGACGACCGATTTGCCCTGCATCCCGCGCTCGCACCGATGCTGCCGCTATGGCGGGAAGGCTCGCTTGGGGTGGTGGCCAGCAGCGGTCTGCCCATGCCCAATCGTTCGCATTTCGATGCGCAGTACCTGATGGAGATTGGCCTGCCCGAAAAGAGCAGCTCGCCGGTGGGTTGGCTCAACAAACTCTCCGCGATCAGCGCCAACTCTGCGCTCGGTGTGGGCGAAGCCAATCCTGCCATCTTGTCTGGCCAAGCGGCCGTTAAGCTCATTGCGCGCGGCGATGCAGCCGCGCGCACCGGCGTGCTGGCCAACGAGAAGCAGCGCAACGCCTTGATGGATTTGTATGCCGGCAACGATTCGGTATCCCTGGCCTTCCGCCAAGGCGTGGGCAGCCGTATGCAAACCTCGCAAGAACTCATGAACGAGCGCACGATGCGTACAGCCAACGCCAATGCTGAGATGGTCAGCACGGCCGGCTCGACCGGCCAACGCATGTTGGACCGAGATGGCACGCCGCCCAGCAGCGCCGCCCAGCAAGCCCAGATGCAGGCGGCCAGCAATGGCGCGGCAGACCCCGTGGGCCTTGCGCTGGATGCGCAGCATTAGACTACCCTGATGCGCAACGACCCGCAACTGCGCTTGGGCTTCCTCTCAGCCGGCGGCTGGGACACGCATGCCAACCAAGGCCATGCCAATGGGCAATTGGCGGGCAATTTGGGCAACCTGGCACGCGGCTTGGTGCAACTGCGCAGCGAATTGGATCAGAGCGGCGATCTGATTCTTGTCATGAGCGAGTTTGGCCGCACAGCTGCCGAGAATGGCACGCGTGGCACAGACCACGGCTTTGGCAACGCGCTCTGGCTGATTGGCAATCGCGTGCAGGGCGGCAAGGCACATGGCCACTGGACAGGCTTGTCTCGCGGCAATTTGAACGAGAACCGCGACCTGCCTGCCCACCACGACTACCGTGCCGTGCTCGCGCAGGCTCTGCGCAGCACCTTCCGATTGCCTGACTCCCAGTTGCAAGCGCTTCTGCCTGGCAGCAATTGGGATCCACGTCTGGACGGTTTATTCCGCAAAAATGAAGGAAAAACTGGCTGATTTCCTTCGCGTTTATTGCATAGTTTGCTATTTATTTCATAGTAACTGTTTATATTTCAACAGGAGTATTCATGAACATTTCCGCAAAAACTCTCACACGCTTTGCTGTTGCCGCCACACTTTGCCTGACTGCGGCAAGCGGCTTCGCACAATCTGAGACCCCCAAACACGGTGGCATGCGCAAGCTCGATACCAACAAAGACAAGCTGATTTCCCGCGAAGAAGCAAAGGCCAACCCAGCCCTGAGCAAGCACTTCGAAGCCATCGACACCAACAAGGATGGCCAGCTCTCGCGCGATGAAATGAAATCATTTCACCAAGCCAACAAGGCTGATCAAGATGGCGATGGCAACATTTCAAAAGCTGAAGCCGCCAACAAGCCCCATTTGGCGAAGAACTTCGACAAGATCGACACCAACAAAGACGGTATCCTCACGCCCGCCGAGCGCAAGGCTTGGATGGAGGCTCACAAAGGCCAGGCCAAGAAGTGATCACGGCTTGGCAGCTGCCAAGCTGCGCATATCCTGCTCGTAGCCTTTGAGCACTTGCACCGCCTTGGCGCGTTGCGCTGCGGTGGTGCCGTTGTGTACGCTGGCAAAGCTTTGGCAGTTTTGCTGAGTGAGCTTCTCCGCATAGG